>CACZSY010000189.1 GCA_902783965.1 uncultured Lachnospiraceae bacterium | reverse complement strand
CATGTCCATGACGCCGTGATAACATATCCTGTCACCGCTGCCAAAATCCTTGTGGGTATTATAATCAAACGCGCACCAGCCGAAACTTCCGCAGATATCCGAATTCTGCGGTGAAGATATTTCATTAAGAACCCTTGCATGCCTTAGCATATGCTCCGTCCTGTGCTCCTCACTGTCATAATTTTTCGTCGGGAACATATGACCGTTATATTCTGATACGAGATACGGTTTGTTCATATCCGAAGTCACTTTTGATTTCGGCTCACACCCGGGCTGTTCTCCGTTATGAACGAAGTCATTATATGTATAAACATCTTCGAGCAGATTACTGTTCTTGATGCATCTCACTCCGCCGGTCGGTCTTCTCTTATCAAGCTGATGAGCAGCCTCATTTGTCCTTATATAAAAATCATCATCGTCCGGCGATTCATTTATCCTGACTCCCCAAAGGATTATGCTCGTATGGTTCCTGTACTGGCGCACCATATCTTTCACATTCCGTATCGCCTGAAGTTTCCACTCTTCATCGCCTATATGCTGCCAGCCCGGAATTTCGGTAAATACCAGGAGCCCCTGCCTGTCGCATTCGTCTATAAAATAATGGCTCTGCGGATAATGCGAAGTCCTGACCGCATTTAGTCCCAGCTCATATTTAAGGATTCTTGCGTCATTTCTCTGCATCGACTCAGGCATCGCATAACCCGTATAAGGGAAACTCTGGTGACGGTTAAGCCCTCTGATCTTAAGTTTTTCCCCATTCAGATAAAAACCGTCTTTCTTAAATTCCGCTTCGCGGAAACCGGTCTTCATTTCAAATACGTCAACAACCTCCGACGTCTTTTTGCTTATCAGCTCAACTTTAATATCATAAAGCTGCGGATCGTCAACGCTCCATAGATGAGGGTCTTTAAAGGTCTCGCTCCCCTCTGTGAACTGCCTTGCTTCGAATTGCGATATCATCTCATATCCGGCGCCTGCATTTTCAGTACCGACATTTTCAGTGACGGCATTTTCAGGGTTGCCATCTTCAGCGTCGCCATTTTCATAGCCTGCATTTTTCTTAATGCCTAGTCTTATAATGTAATTCTCAAGGCTAAGCTTATTATCATTTGAAATGCTTATCTCATAATTTATATCCCAGAGAGGACCCCCGTTCTGCTTCGCGGAAGCATCCCCCTTAATATCCGATAAATTTTCCTGCGGCGTCGGGAAGATATAGACATCCGACAGATATACTTCATTTTTTAGTTCCAGATAAATATCCCTGTAGATACCGCCGTAAGTCATATAATCGATGACATGTCCAAACGGTGGGATATTAAGTTTCTCGCTGCTGCACACCTCTATGACAATGGTATTTTCACCCTCACGGAGCTTATCTGTTATATCTGCGGTAAATGCCGTATAGCCGCAGCCATGATCGCAGATAAAGTTTTCATTTACATAAAGTCTGGAATAATGCGCCGCGCCCTCAACTGTCAAAAGCATTTTTTTGCCGGCATCAAGCTGCGCTTTCAAAGCCTTGTCCACCATATAAATTCTTTTGTAGACAACCGTCTTCTGATAGACCTGTTCATCAAAATAATTGAACGGCGTTGTACTCACGCTGTGCGGGATCCTGACCGGGATTCCTTTCTCAAGCGCCTCAGACTCTTTATATTTTAAGAAGTTTTCATAATTATCATCAAAACAGATCCAACCGTCATTTATATATTCCATGATAAATATCCTTTCACTTTCCTGCGCGATCGGGCATAACAATCATATCGGCTCCACCCGACCATATAAGGTGCCTATTCTTCTTCGCTGCTCAGATACTCAAGCGCCTTTTTATATTTTTCCACCCTTTTCAGATCTCTCTCTGTGACTTCCTTAAATCTCGTAAGATCGGAATTATGTCTAAGGTCGGCGATCTTTACGGCTTTGGCAATGGTGTTGGTTTTGACTTTTTTAATATATTCATCGTAGCTTTCATCTGTTTTGGTCATCACGCCTACCGCTTCCACGATCTCATCCGAAAATCCCGCATTCTTAAGGTCGACTAAAGTGATATCCGTATCCTCGACTACATCATGAAGAAGCGCCGTTATCTTCTGCTCTATAGTCTCCACATTTAAAGCCACAAATACAGGGTGCAGGAAGTACGGCTGCCCGCTTTTGTCCGTCTGATCTCTGTGGGCTTCATAAGATAAATGCACGGCTTTTTTCAACATTTCATCATAACTTTTCTGTATTTTTTCTTGTTCTTGTACTGACATTTTTATCTACCCTTTCATATACACCGATGTTCATTTTTTGAAATCGATCGACCTGCTCTGCTTTCTCTTTGACCTGCTTTGGGCGACTTAATACATCGCGTTGATCATTCACCGTTTGCTCTGCAGTCGTTTAATAATAAGTTCCGACTCTTTCAACGCTTCAGCCATATATGCTGCCTGCCATTCTTTGCCGGCTTTCTCAGCCTTTTTTATTTTCTCCCACGCCTCATGGCGTTCTTCATCAGTCTTAAATTCCACGCCGCCAAATACATGCGGATGTCTTCTTACCATCTTATCGGCAACGGTCTTTGCAACATCTTCAAAGGTAAATAATCCTTCTTCCTCGGCTATCACTGCATGAAACATCACCTGTAAAAGCAGATCTCCGAGTTCTTCCTTAAGATTACCGGAATCTTTCGTCTCTTCAAAAATATTTATCCCGCAGACAACCTCTGCCGCTTCTTCAATGCAGGCAATCTTTAAACTCGAATGTGTCTGGACTTTGTCCCACGGGCATCCGTTTTCACTGCGAAGCTTCAAAACAATTGTTTTTAATCTGTTAATCTCTGACATATTTTCCTTTCTTACACCGCGTAATCGAACTGAAGGGGGCTGTGTATAAAATGGTTAGATCCCGACAGAACCTAACCATTTTTTGATTATCTTTATTAAATTATTATCTTGTCATTTTCCTTTGTTTTAAATCAACGGTGTACTCCTGTACCTTCTCAGAATTTAAAAAGTGCTGTCGCTGCGATCCGCTAAGAGACGGGAGCATATCCGTCTGAGATATATTATAACAACCGGAGGCGGTTTTAGCAACCGCCAATTCTTCCGGTCATCGATCACAAATCTTTGCCGTTGTCACGAAGCATCTTCATGACTGCAAAGTGGTTTCGCGTCTTCACGCTTTTTCCTGTAAAATACTACACCTGCCGAAGATGCCGCCAACAGGATAACAACCAATCCGGTGAAGTTATCTCCAGTCTTCGGTCTGCCGCCTTCATCATCCGTACCGTTCTTTGATTCTGTTTCGTCAGTCTTCTTACCCGGATCATTTTCGCCCTGCGTCGGATCGTTTTCGCCCTGCGTCGGATCGTTTTCGCCCTGCGTCGGATCGTTTTCGCCCTGCGTCGGATAAGGGTCATCAGGCTGATCTTCTATATCTTCCGGAACTGTATCTCCAGGTTTTGTTCCCTGTCCTGCCGCGTCCTTATTATGTCTGCCGTTGATAGCGAATTCGCTGCTGCAGTCGATATCGATAGGATAATATGCAGCCCCCTCTTCGTAAGTGAGCGGGATAAGAAGACTTGCGCGTTCTGTGTCTTTGCCATAGAGCGCAGCTGCCATTACGTCCTTATCAAATCCTTCAGCTGTCATTATAAGCGTATCGCAGTCATAGATCGTTATATCCTTATGGCTTTCGTTTGACTTTATATCACTGTCGATGACGCGTGAAACAGTATTAACTTCGTAGCTTCCGAGAAGCGAATGTTCATATACAGGAAGGTCAAAGCTGTTTTCCTTATCTGTCGTTATGATGATCTCGTATTCATGGTCGAGCGGAAGGAAGAGATAGGTTCCTTTATCATAGGTGACTGTCGGATTATCCGTTCCGTCAGCATATGTGTTGATGAAGACTTCAGGATCCTTTCTGCCGCTTGCGCCGTCTTTCTTGTTCCAGTTGATCACGTTTCCGTTTGTAACCTTTGAATTGCTGCCTTCAGAAGTATTCAACTGATTGACTGTAAGCTTAACGCCGTCATTTTCAGGAAGCTTCACTGTTCTGTAACCTAACTTTTCATAATCCGTTACTCTGTTAAGATCTGAATAAGGATTATCAGCGCTTGAATCTTCAAGTTCGTAGAAGCTGTCAAATACCTTTGCAAATGATACGAATACGCCCTCGTCATGAGTCGCATATACAAAATCAATAGCTGTCGCGAAGCTTGATAATGTGTTTATCGATTCTAACGGCGAGAATTCAAATGCCGCAGGGAAACGTATGCTCGCGCTTGACAATCTGAGCAGGCAGCTCACCAGCATCCTGCCGTCATCCGTAGTCAGCATTTCGGCCAGTATCGGATCAATATCTTCGGCGTCATCAGCAGCTTTCTTTACCGAGCTTCCTACAGTGGTCTCAATGAAGAGAAGCTTCTTTAACAGATCTGCCGCAACCTTGGCTTTCTCCTCTGTGCTCAGCTCCTCAACCTCCGCTATTTCTTCAAGCTGGATCAGCTCATTGAGCAGTTCCGACTCCGGTAATCCTTTTCCTGTCAGCGCGCTGTAAGAAGAAATGATATCTCCAAGAATACCGCCGAGTTCATCCTTCATATTCAGTATAAATTCAGGATATGCCTGATTGTCAAGGAACTCCGTAAGATCAACGAGCAGCGCTATGCTGTCGCTATATTTTTCACCATATTTCTGTCTTGTAACAGCATATGAAAGCGTCTTGTTAAAACGTTTTATTACATGTGCAAATGTCTCCGCAGAATCCTCTACTTCACCGAATGTGACTTTTAAGAGATTAGAGGCAACCGTTTCTGCTCCTACTTTGCTTATAAGCTTTTCGAAGAAGTCCGCGCTGTCTTTAACGATCTTCGAAACATTTTGATCATCTGTCAGACTTCCACCGATATTTCCAGCCAGTTCATTTATAACCTTTCCGGCTT
>CACZSY010000188.1 GCA_902783965.1 uncultured Lachnospiraceae bacterium | reverse complement strand
GGTCCCTCATAATTTCTTTCCGAGAACAGTCCGACCACGTCTTTCGGTACCTCAATACCGAAAGAGCTTCTGCTCGTAGGTCCCGTTACAGTGAACGCATGACCTCTTCTTGCAGTAATGATCTGTTCCTGTTCTACCTCGTTAATTCCGCCGGCTTTCTCATAAAGCTTGCACAGGTCATCCATATCGTTCGGAGAAAGAGAGAAAATGAAGCTGTACTGGCAGGCGTTGATGATCGCCGTTGACTTTCTCGCAATCTCTTCACTTCCTACGAAGTCCTTGATGTTCTGCGTGATGACTATCTGCATACCATTGTACTTTCTGATACGCTTAGCCAGCTGGAACATGAAGTCTAAAGCAACCGGGAACTTGGTATCGATAAATACATGCGCCTCGTCGATAACGACAATTATCTTTCTGTGCATGTTATATCTGCTGTTATATTCCCTGTTCTTTATTATCTCATTGTCAATATACTTAAGTACCAGGAGCATCTGCGCATTGGCGATAAGTCCGTTACGGTTCGCAAGCAGGCTTTGGAAATTGAATACGGTGAAATTCTCATCGGTTGTTATAGTCGAAGGACCGTTCCAGATGTTAGCATTTCTTCCGCCGGTAGAAAACTTCGCTATATAGTTCATCAGAGTACGCAGCAGCGTTCTGACATATTCGTTGTCAGTTTTCTGGAACTCCTGCAGTATAGCGTCGTAGAGATCGTCAAATATAGGATAATCCTCCGGCCTTAAGGTAGAAAGATCCGTTGTATCGTTGATGTCCCTGTCTGCATAGAGTCTGTCCACTATGATATTCAGATACTCAAGAGCATCCTTATCGCAGTCCGGAAGGATCTGTTTGAAGAATTCCTCAAGGAACTGAAGATGTGTCGCATAGCTTGCCGATGTGCTTTCTTCCGCATCTTGGCCGCCCTCGCTGTCATCGAGAGCCGTTATTATATTGAAAGGATTAAGTCTTCCCTGAAGGGCGTTACCAACGTTGATGAACTTACCGTGAAGATTCTCTGCAAGCTCTGTATACTCATTCTCCGGGTCGAGGATGAATATCTTGGTATCATCCGCTGCCAGGTTGGTGAGGATACTCTTGGTAGAATAAGATTTACCGGAACCGGACTTACCTACGATAACCATGTTGGAATTGACTCTCTCACTATCTCTTCTAAAGAAATCTAAGAATACCGGAACTCCGTCGCTTAAGCCGATCTTAATACCGTTCTCATCTGCAATATTGGCGTAAACCCAGGGATAACCTGCTGCAATGGAATTGCTCGGTATACCTCTGCCGTATTTTGCAAACGGATCGTATGCGCTGACCTGAGAAGCGATAAAGCAATTCAGCTGTTCAAAATACAGGCTCGCAAGCTTCATATTTTCTTCTCTGAACAGTCTTCGAATGGTCTTTCTCATATTGCTCATCGGAGTACGGTATGAATCAAGCGGTCCCTTGTCTCCGAGTCCCATATTGGTAAGCTCAATATCATAGACAGTTATGTAAAAATTGACCTCCATCAGAGTCTCACTCTCACTCTGAAGGGTTACAAGCAGTTCGCTTAACGAGTCGATATGGCTCTGCAGCTCTATCTGCTTTGATTCAAGACTTGTTGACATGTACTGAACACGCAGCTCGGAAAGTGAACGGTCGATCCTTCTTACTGATTTTGCCCTGTCCATAGGCTTGCACTTAACCACACACTTCGTTCCCGGTATTGACATCAGATAAGCCATCCACGCGTCATCTACCATGGTCGGATAACTGGTGACTCTCATGGTATAAGCCAGAATTTTATCTATCTCGGCTTCCCTTACCCTTATATCCAACTGTCTTGGCATAGCCCAGGCTGCATAGTCTTCCGGCTTGATCTTATCAATCTCCGTCTCGTCAAAGTCCAGCTCGTTCGTATACTTTAAGAATATCGCAAGCTCCTTATCGTCAAGTCTCTTAGGATTCATCTCACCTCTTACGAGGTTATCGATCATGGAATCCATATGATTTTCAAGCTGTTCCTTATCTTCGTCAAAGATAACAAGATAATAAAACGGTACAATGATCTTCTGTACATTGATATAATTCTCAAGCTCATCTATTCTGTCAAGGATGATGGCTATCCTCGATTTAAGCTCTTCTTCGCTGAGCATACCGTTCTCAAACGAACGCTTCAGTTCTTCAATCTTCTTATGTTCATTATCTACATAATGTTCATAGTGAACAGGTCTTTCTATCTTTACGATATTTACCGCATAATCCGGACTTGCCATCGCAAGCACTTTTCCAAGACCGTTCTTTATGGTATTGTTTCTTCTATATTGGCTGAAGAATCTGAATTCAACTGCCGGGATCTCAACTACTGCGCCGTAGTATTCTCCGCCGTAGGCTATATAGCCGTCTTTGATACCGGTAAAACCGATGATATCCGTCATCTGGCTCCACTTCGTGTTGGCAGATTTTTCTTCTTTCTTTCTCTGCTTTCTCTCTGCGCTCAGCTTCGCCCTTTTAAGCCAGATCGCATCCGACTCTTCCTTGGTCGTATTCTTATCGGCAAGCTTCTTGTTATCTGCCGCCCACTCTTCTTTCTCTTTCTTAAGCCTTGCTTTCTTTTCTTCCTTAGTCTCTATATGAATCTCTTTTTCCTGTGCCTGATAGGCTGCTATCTGACTTTCATCCAGAGAATCCGCCAAAAGCATGAGATCCGATTTTGCCCTGATAAAATGCTTTGGATAAAAGCAGTGCTTGATTATATGCATGAGGAACTGATAGTTCGGCTCATCGTCTATCCTGATTACCAAAAGAACGGTAACGACGACTATAACTACGACAATAGCCAGTTTGACCTTTAAAGGAAAATTTGACACAACGAGCATCAAGATAAGGAATATCTGAAAAATGCAGATAGCTATATCAACTATTCCCATTCCTTTAAATATCTCAAGGCTTACTTTCGTTTTGCCTGGAATAAGCCACATACCATTCACTCCAATCCATTACAAAGTTTTGTTACTTTTTTACGTCCAGATGTCCTGCATCAACATGGGCAGTATGGGCGTTGTTATACGCCCAGATGTCCTGCGTCATTATTGGCGGTATCTGCATTGTTAGGCTGGCCGCCGCCCTGACCGCCGCCCTGGCCTCCTGCACCGTGACCTCCTGCGCCGTGACCGCCCTGGCCGCCACCGCCGCCACCTTGGCCGCCGCCACATTGGCCGCCGTTATTGTTCTTATTATTGCCGGCATTATTGGACTTGCTTCCACTATTGTTATTGCCGGAACCTCCGTTCTTCTTACCTGCCTCTCCGGCCTTAGAGCCTCCCGACTTCGAACCGCTTATGCCCATAAGCCTTCCGATTCCTCTACCGGCTGCGCCGATAGCCTTAAATGGTGCCTTTATAACTGCTCCGCCGGCTGTCTTTGCACCCTTATACAAAGCATCTCCCATTTCCTTTCCTGCTCTTGAAGCGATAGCCTTAGCAGGTGTAGTAATAGGCTTTGCTGCGATCGAAGCTGCGGAACCTGCCATAGATTTCATCTTTGCGAAAGCTCCCGAACCTACATCGCCGGCCTGGATAGACTGCAATCCTGCATTGTCTGCAAGGATACCAGAGATCATTCCTGAAGCCTTGTTACATGTAAATGCCGCACCGAAGAGGAATACAAGCTTAGCAAGAATCTCTCCGACTCCGTTTTCCAAAAGTACGAGGTTGGAATCGAATATTATAGGAACGAATATCATAAACAGTCTTATCGATACCACCGAACCGAATACCGAAAGCGACTGGATAACGAACGCTGTCGTCCACTGTTTCGCCTTTCCGCCCTCATCATATGGCATGACAGCAATGAAAGGAGGTGCCATGACATAAAGTATCATCATGTTGAATATTCTCGCAACACAGTTAAGCGCAAGTACCATGAACTGCTGTCCGAGTATCAGCGCACCTATGATACAGATAAGATGATCGAAGGTGCTAAATGATATGTCAAAATCTTCCTTTACCTGATCAAGATCATATATACTCTTCTTACCACTAAGATAATCATATCGCAGATTGTCATAGATTCCCGGATTCTTGTTATATTCTTTATTTTTAGCCGCCGTAGTCGTAGCTGTAAGGAAGAGCAGATTGTCAATGCTTACGTTCTTAGGATTAAGAGGGTCCTTATCACTCTTCCAGGTCTGTTCCTTTAACGGCTTGAACGCACTTCCGCTCGTGGATATTACATCCATCGCATTCGACATCGCATTCGTTAACGCAATGTCATATTCATCAAGATCAATGTTCGAGCTTAGATCACGTGCATTGGCTATATCGGTAAGTACAAGCTGCCAGCTCGTTATCTTATTACCCTTTGAATCGGTTTTCTCATAGTTAAAGTCGAATACGCCCTTCTTCTTAAGTCTCTGCATATCCGTACGTATCTCATTAAAACATGAGTTTACATTGTAACGGCTCTGCCTTGAAGGATTGACCGAGTAGTTACCTATCGTATTAAGAACTCTCGCCATTGTCGCATAGTCGGCGTTATCGAAAGTGATCGTCGTCTTATGTCCTTCCAGTGCGGCAATATTAAAGACATTGGTAACCGCTTCCATAAGGATATTGGTCATATTGATTGAAGCTAACAGGATGAACTGGATCAACAGGATAAATAGTCCGCCCTTTAAAGCATTTCTTATTATATCACCGAGTCCGCTTTTCATCTTGTCGCCGATGTCAAAGCTCTTCTTGATAACTGCCATTATCGTAAAGAATATCAACAATGCCATCGAGATAAGAACCATTCCCCAATAGACAATATTTATGGCTGAGTTATTATAAAAAATACTTATGAGATATTTATAAGTCTCACCGTATTTTACTTTCTTAACACCTGCAAATACCTCAAAGACTTCATAAAGGATCGCCAGTATCTTGCACAAAAGTACGTCTATGCCGTAGAACAGCTCATAGACCCACATAAACAAAGAGTCAAACATCTGTGTCTTTCACTCCTTTCCTGCGATTTTTCATCATCTGATCCTCATCTTCTTCTTTGAGATCGTAATGTATACGCCAAGTCCCACAAATATCATAATGAACATCACCATGAATATTATTCCCGAACCGCTTATATACATCATTATCTCAAATTTATACTCTGTAACATTTCCCGCCTTATCCTCAAGTATAATGTCATATTTTCCGAACTCTTTCAGAACCGAAGTATTGCTGATCTTTTCTCCGTCCAGATATATTATCATGTTTACGCCGTTTTCAAGATCCTTAAGGCTGACTGACTGTCTGGCATAACCCTTATCGTTAACTCCCTCAAGAGCAAGCACAGGCGAAGTATGGTCAATTCTTGTCATAATATGGTAAGAGATCTGATTGGCTATGCAGACATATTCTATATCATATTCACCCTCTTCGTCGAATGTAAGGGTCTGACCCTTAACTTTGATCTCCTCTTCATTAAGAGTAACTTTCTTGATCCTGAACATATCCGGCATTGTCATGGTAGTCAGATTTGAATAATCACCGATAATGGTAAAATTGATTACTTCCTCAACATCTCCATTGCCCTTTAGAAGCTGCAGCGCATAGTAACCCGTATCCGTCAGCTTACTTATCTTGGGTTCTTCAACCTCCACTCCTTCGTGAAAGAGCTTATACTTTAGATTGTTGCCTACAGTTAGATGCACCGTGTCTTTGGTATACATTCCGGTATAGACGTTGGCTGTCACATCATCTTCTTCATAGCTGGTGTAATTGAACCTATATACTTCATTATCATAATCATATACACAGTGGGCATCTATGCCGATCTTTCCGGACACCTTTTTGGTGCCTTCCTCACTCGGATCAAAATAATCATCATCGGTTTCATCATCTTCAATAAGGAAATCATCATCGGTGACCGCAGTACCT
>CACZSY010000187.1 GCA_902783965.1 uncultured Lachnospiraceae bacterium | reverse complement strand
GTAAGTCCAACAACAATCTTATTTCCATCCATAAAGGAAGCCCCCTGTAGGAAGGATCCTTTTAGGTGCGGTAAAAAAACAAGGGCTATACCACAATCCGCAAGATATTTCTTTATCTGTGGGCAGAATTCCTTTGGCTTAAGCACAGTCATTGTTCGTAATTCCGGCATAGCAGAAATCAAACCTTTAATATTGACCGGAGCTGTTTGAATATCACGTGCCTTGATCTTTGTTTCCTGCGCCCATGCCATCAAAGCCAGATCACTTTTTTCCGTAATTGCCAGACGTCTGCACGCAATTCTCGTGATTTGCTCACTCCCAAGAAGCGAAAGCTCAACAACTTCAAAGTATTTCATAAGATTGATAACCTTCTCCTTAGCTTTTCTAGTCTCCGGAACCCATCCAAACTTTGCCATCTCGCTATAAGGAAATTCATTTGCTATCTCAACATCATCATCCATTGCATTTTCTGCTTCTGCCTTAATAATCTTCTCTCTATAGATTGCCTCAAGATTATTCCAGAACTTAGCCGGTACACGCGGATCATACTGCTCATATCCCTGTAATTTTCCTCATTCCTAAGTGATGTAAAATCTGACTTTCCAACACCTACCTTAAACGACATATGAACATCTTCCTTATGTCGGGCATGTGTATAAATCAAGCCTTGTTCTGCAAATCATAGAACAAGGCTTTTCTTATTCTCTTAAATGCTACAAGCGCACCTTTAAGATATTTGAGCTTCAGTATTACCTGTATTTTGACTCCACCACCGCTACATTCTCTGCGCCGAATTCTTCTTTGAGGTGGTTTATCACACTGCCTTTTGAATTTACGGGAAGCTTCTTTGATGTATTCTTGACAAAACGACCTTCATTTATGAAGATGACTATGCTGTCATCGCCCGGTTCTCTTGCTATTATCTCTTCAAGCTTTGCCGCTTTCCGGTTGTAGTCGGCGACCGTGCCAAATCTTACATATACGCGGCTTCCCATATGATCGGCGAAGGTTTCCATGCTCTGGCAGATGAGCTTTGAATCCGTATTTTCTTTCGCGGATACCCTGCCGCTTACAAGCAGTCTTTCATCGGTTCTGATCAGATTTCTGTATCTGTTGTAATCTCTGTCAAAGACTATTACCTCGACGCTGCCGGTCAGATCTTCAAGAGTGATAAACGCCATCGTCTGGTTATTTCGAACCGTCTTTATGCTTATTTCGGTCACCGTGCCGCCTATGGTATACTGACCGTTATCCTTTACGCCGCAGCCGCCCGTCTCATCATCATATCTGAAATCCGCTGCCTGCGCGTTGGTCTTTGCATCCAGAAGCTTTCTGTATTCGTCAAGCGGATGTCCGCTTATATAGATGCCAAGAACGGATTTTTCAAGTGCGAGCTTTTCTTTCTTCTCATATTCATCCACTTTCGGAAGCGCGACCTTTACGCTCTCCCTGTCCTCTTCTCCCATCAGGTCAAAAAGAGAAAGCTGTCCCGTGGCGTTCTTTTTCTTATCCGCCGCTGCCCGTTCAAGCACTTCAAGGCTTGCCATCATTTTCTGGCGGCGGTTTCCCTTAAGGCTGTCAAGCGCGCCAGACAGTATTAAGCTTTCCATTGTTCTTTTATTGATCTCTTTGGAGCTTAGTCTTGCCGCAAGGTCGTCAAGCGTCTCATATGATCCGTTTTCTTCGCGTTCTTTTACTATCGCGTCTATAACCGGTTTTCCGAGTCCCTTGATGGCGCACATTCCATACCTTATGCCCTCCGGAACTGCCATGAATTCTCCTCTTCCGGTATTGACGTCCGGAGGAAGTATATTTATCCCGCTTCGTCTTGCCGCTTCGATGTAGACCCTGAGTTTGGAGGTGTTGTCCACAATGCTGGTCATGGTCGCCGCAAAGAATTCTTTCGGATAATAGCAGCGAAGCCAAGCCGTCTGGAATGATACGACCGCATATGCCGCGGCATGTGACTTGTTAAAGGCATACTTTGCAAAATCGATCATTTTATCATAGATCCTGTTGGCTACTATCTCGCTAATGCCATTATTGACGCAGCCTTTTACGCCCTCTTCCTCATTTCCATAGACAAAATTTTTTCTCTCCTTTTCCATGACGGAGGTCTTTTTCTTAGACATGGCACGTCTTACAAGATCGCTCCGTCCGTAGCTGTAGCCCGCAAGATTTCTTACTATCTGCATTACCTGTTCCTGATAGACGATGCATCCGTAAGTTGGCTTTAATAGCGGTTCAAGCAGAGGCGTATCATAGGTTACTTTATCCTGCTCGTTCTTTCCCTCGATATACTGAGGGATAAAATCCATCGGCCCCGGACGGTAAAGTGAGATTCCCGCTATGATATCTTCTATGCAGGTAGGTTTTAATTCCTTCATGAAATTCTTCATGCCTTCGCTTTCAAGCTGGAATATACCTTCGCATTTTCCGCTTGAAATGAGGGCATAGACATTCGGATCATCCAGGTCCATATCATCCGTCGTAATGATATGTGAGACACCCCGCGCGCGTCCTGCCGCATTGTTTTCATCGGAGCTGCCCTGCGCGCGTCCTGCCGCATTGTTTTCATTTATCAGCTTTATCGCATCTTTGATAACTGTCAGAGTCCTAAGCCCCAGAAAATCCATCTTTAATAATCCAAGCTCTTCCAATGTGGTCATGACAAACTGGGTCGTTACCGCGCCGTCGACGGATTTCGCCAGCGGCACATATTCTTCTATATTTTCACGGCTTATCACTACTCCCGCCGCATGGATCGAAGTGTGTCTCGGAAGTCCTTCAAGCTTTATGGACATATCTATGAGGAATCTTGCCTTTTCGTCCGAATCATATATTTCCTTAAGCTGCTTGTTGACTGAAAGCGCTGTGTTTATGTTCATGCCGAGCTCATTCGGGATAAGTTTTGCTATCTGGTCGACGTAACCGTAAGGCAGGTCGAGCGCTCTTCCAACATCCCTTATGACCATTCTCGCTGCCATGGTTCCGAAGGTCACTATCTGCGCTACTCTTTCTTTACCATATTTTCTGACTACATAGTCGATGACTTCCTGCCTTCTTTCATAGCAGAAGTCCATATCTATATCGGGCATGGTAACACGCTCCGGATTAAGGAAACGCTCAAAGAGAAGATTGAACCTGAGCGGATCTATGTCCGTTATCCCAAGGCAGTAAGACACGATGCTGCCGGCTGCCGAACCTCTTCCCGGTCCTACCGGAATGTCATTCTCTCTTGCAAAATTCACATAATCCCATACGATGAGAAAATACTCCACAAATCCCATATCGTGGATGGTATCCAGCTCGTATTTCATTCTATTTCTTAGAGCTTCTTCCTCATT
>CACZSY010000186.1 GCA_902783965.1 uncultured Lachnospiraceae bacterium | reverse complement strand
GACCGTCAATACAAGGACGCTTAACGTAAGAGCCGAGATGTCAACTTCAAGCAAGATACTTACACAGATCCCGGTCGGTGAAGTGTATGAGGTCGGCAAGGAATACGATGAGTGGATAATGATAACCATTGACGACGGAGACCTCAACGGATATGTTTCCAAGGAATACATGGACATTACCGTAAAATTCCCTCAGGCCATCTCTATCGAAGAAGAACAGGAACAGAAGAGAAGGGAAGAAGAGGCAAGAAAGGCCGAGGAAGAAAGATTAAAGAAGCTCGCCGAAGAAGAAGCGGCAAGAAAGGCAGCCGAAAAGAAAGCGGCGCAGGAAAAGGCGGCTAAGGAAGCGGCTGCAAAGAAAGCCAAAGAAGCGGCAGCTAAGAAAGCTGCGGCGGAGAAAGCAGCCAAGGAAGCGGCGGCTAAGAAAGCGGCAGCAGAGGCAGCGGCAAAGAAAGCGAAAGAAGCAGCCGACAAGAAGGCGGCAGAAGAAGCGAAGAAAGCTGCCGAAGAAGCAGCCAAGGAAGCCGCAAAGAAGGAAGCTGAAGCCGCGAAAGATGCCAAGGCAGCCAAAGAAGCGGAAGCGGCCGCAAAGGAAGCTGAGCTTTTGAGCAAGGCGGCAACCGATGATTCCAAGACAACCAAGACGAGTTCCAACAAGGGAAGCGATGTTGTTGCGTACGCGCTTAAATTTGTAGGCAATCCTTATGTATGGGGCGGCACAAGCCTTACCAAAGGAACAGACTGTTCAGGATTTACAATGTCCGTATATGCGGCATTCGGATATAAGCTTCCGCATCAGTCACGTTCACAGGTTAAGTGCGGAACCAAAGTTGAAGTTAACGAAGCTTCGCTTAAGCCGGGCGACCTGCTGTTCTACACGAACTCTTCGGGAACTATAAACCATGTGGCAATGTACATGGGCAACGGCAAAGTTGTTCATGCAAGTAATCCAAGGGACGGTATCAAGACATCAAGATATAATTACAGAACACCGTGCGCGGCAAGGAGAATCATAAATTAATGCAGAATCTGTTTGATAGAAGAAGATACAGAAGACTTCCGATAAAGCTTTCGATAGAGATCAACAAACTTTATAAGCAGAACTATGATATCATAGAACTGCCGCAGGCTGACATCACGGTATTCGATATCTCGAAGGACGGAATAGGCTTTATAAGCGATACGAAGCTCCCGTTAGGATATTATTTTGATTCCGTGATAGAGCTCGATCCGCAGGATTCGTTCAGGGCTGTGGTAAAGATAGTCAGGATAGTCGAGCAGGAAGGGATCGAAGGAAAGATATACGGAGCACAGTTCGTGGGACTGGCACCGTTCCTTGCGGCAAAGATAGATGATTATGAAAGAAATATAACGCAGACTCCGGGCGAGGATATGATGCATTACGATTTTTAATATGCACACGGGGTGCGCAGACGGGCAGGAAAGGAAACTTTCCTGCCTTTTTTCTGCACACGGGGTGCACGGGGGGCGCAGGGAAAAATCACGGCGCATGTATCTTAAAATGTCTGACAATTTATTCCCAAAGACGTCAATTAATTCCAAATCTAATTTGAAATTCGTTCTTGACATTCCGGACCATGTACAAATTGCACAAAAACCGATGATAATAATTGACACAATGATTATGTATAAAACTGTCACGTTTTTAGCGACATTTTATTAATTAACATTTTTTGGGTCAAAAAAGTGCCGATTTTAAGGTTATTCACTAAGTTATCCACAATATCCACAGGAAAAGACTAAAAACTGTGAATAAAAAAATAACTGTCAAGTATGAACAGTTGTTTTGTTAAGAATGATAAATTGACGATGTACGTCAAAAAAATCAAAAAAGCTCTTGAAAATTCTATATTTTGACAATAGATATAATATTCAGAAAAAATAGACAATTTAAAAATAATTAACAAAATAATGAGGCGTAATATTGAATTTATCAGTAAATGTGCTATAATAGAATTACGATATTTCATATCGAGTTCATGCCAAAGGAGTTGACATTTATGAATATTATCATCAGTGGAAAGAATATTGTTATAACCGATGGACTGCGGGAAGCAGTTAACGAAAAGATAGGAAAGCTTGAAAGATATTTTAATGACAGCACAGAGGTTCATGTAACCCTGAGTGTTGAGAAGGAGAGGCAGAAGATAGAGGTAACGATACCTATGAAGGGCAGCATTGTCAGAGCGGAGCAGGTAAGTTCCGATATGTACTGCTCAATAGATCTGGTTGAAGAGATAATCGAGCGTCAGCTTCGTAAATATAAGAACAAGCTGGTAGAAAAGAAACAGCAGGCAGTTTCTTTCAGTCAGGCATTCATCGATAATTCATATGACGAGGAAGAAGAGATAAGGATAATCAGAAATAAGAGATTTGAAGTTAAGCCTATGGATCCTGAAGAAGCATGCATACAGATGGAGCTTCTCGGACACAGCTTCTTCGTATTCAGAAATGCCGAGACGGATGAGATCAATGTTGTATATAAGAGAAAAGGCAATACCTACGGTATCATTGAACCGGAATAAAGAACTGATAATTGACTTGAGCTGATTTGCTTTTTGTTTTTCATTTTAAACCCCCTTTTTGGGAAAGCGGCCGCTATGAGAGATAGCGGCCGCTTTCTATGTATGCACTTAAAAAAAACTGTTGCTATGTCCTCTTTATTTTGTTAAAATATAGTTTATGCATGGATAATTCTGCGTTCGGCAGGATTTTTATGGAGGATTATTATGTCATTTTTTGAAAAAATATTCGGAACCCACAGTCAGCGTGAGCTTAAGCTCATAGAACCGATAGTGGATAAGATAGAAGCGCTGGAACCCGAATACGAGAAGCTGAGTGATGAAGAACTCAAGGGCAAGACCACAGAGTTCAAGGAGAGACTTGCGAACGGCGAGACACTTGACGATCTTCTGGTCGAAGCCTATGCAGTTGTAAGAGAAGCTGCCAAGAGAACTCTCGGCATGAGACATTACAGGGTACAGCTTATCGGCGGCGTCATCCTGCATCAGGGACGTATCACCGAGATGAGGACAGGTGAAGGTAAGACTCTCGTTTCAACGCTGCCTGCATATCTGAACGCGTTGGAGGGCAAGGGCGTTCACATCGTTACCGTTAATGATTACCTTGCAAAGCGTGACGCCGACTGGATGGGACAGATACATCAGTTCCTTGGATTATCGGTAGGCTGCATACTTAACAGTATGGATAACGATGAAAGAAGAGCAGCATATGCCTGCGATATAACCTATGCTACCAATAATGAGCTCGGTTTCGATTACTTAAGAGACAACATGGTCATTTATAAAGAGCAGCTGGTAATGAGGACTCTTCATTATGCCATCATCGATGAGGTCGACTCAGTGCTCATAGATGAAGCCAGAACGCCGCTCATCATTTCCGGACAGAGCGGAAAGTCTACCAAGCTTTATGAAGCCTGCGACATACTCGCCAATCAGATGATAAGAGGCGAGGCGAGCGCGGAGCTTACCAAGATGGCGGCTTTGATGGGTGAAGAGATAGAAGAGACCGGAGACTTTATCGTTAATGAAAAGGATAAGAATATCACCCTTACCGAAGAAGGCGTAAGGAAAGTTGAGAGATTCTTTAAGATAGAGAATCTTGCGGATGCGGAAAATGTCGAGATACAGCATAACATCATACTTGCCTTAAGAGCGCATTATCTTATGGCAAGGGACAAGGATTATGTTGTAAAGGACGATCAGGTTCTTATCGTTGATGAATTTACCGGAAGAATAATGCCGGGAAGAAGATATTCGGACGGCCTTCATCAGGCCATAGAGGCCAAGGAAAGAGTTAAGGTCAAGAGAGAGAGCAAGACTCTTGCAACGATCACTTTCCAGAACTTCTTTAATAAATATGATAAGAAATGCGGTATGACCGGTACAGCGCAGACGGAGGAAAGAGAGTTCCGTGATATTTACGGAATGGACGTTATCGTAGTGCCGACCAACCTGCCAGTGGCGAGAGTCGATCTTAATGACGCGGTTTACAAGACCAAGAAAGAGAAGCTTAACGCGATCCTTGACGAGATAGTTGAAGCGCATAAGAAAGGCCAGCCGGTACTTGTTGGTACGATCACCATAGAGGCTTCCGAGATAGTAAGCGAGGCGCTCAGGAAAAGAGGCATCCAGCATAAAGTATTGAACGCAAAGTTCCATGAGCTTGAAGCCGAGATCATCGCAGACGCAGGCCAGATGGGAGCGGTTACCATCGCAACCAACATGGCGGGCCGTGGTACCGATATCAAGCTCGGCGAGGGCGTAAAAGAACTTGGAGGTCTTAAGATCATAGGTACGGAGCGTCATGAGTCACGAAGAATCGATAATCAGCTCCGTGGACGTGCCGGACGTCAGGGAGATCCGGGTGAATCAAGATTTTTCATTTCCCTTGAAGATGATCTTATGAGACTTTTCGGTTCCGAAAGACTTATGAGCGTATTTAACGCTTTGGGAATACAGGAAGGCGAGCAGATCCAGCACAAGATGCTCACAAGCTCTATCGAGAAGGCTCAGATGAAGATAGAGAACAACAACTTCGGTATCAGAAAGAACCTTCTTGAATATGATGAAGTCAACAATGAGCAGAGAGAGATCATTTATTCCGAAAGAAGAAGGGTTCTCGACGGCGAGAGCATGAGGGATACCATTTACAAGATGATAGTGGACAATGTTGAAAAATGCGTTGCCAAGGTCATCGGAGACGACCAGTCGCCGGAAGACTGGGATATAGAGGAACTCAACAACATGCTCGATTCGATCATTCCGCTGACCCCGCTTACCAGAGACAGGGTTTCGGGAATGAATAAGAATGAGCTCCTTCAGGAATTAAAGGAAGAAGCAGTTAAGATATACGGTGAAAAGGAAGCGCAGTTCCCTGATCCTGAGCAGATAAGAGAGATTGAACGTGTTATTCTCTTAAAGGTTATAGACAGAAAATGGATGGATCATATCGACGATATGGATCAGCTGAGACAGGGTATAGGCCTTCAGGCATACGGCAACAGGAATCCTGTTCAGGAGTATAAGTTCGCGGGCTATGACATGTTTGAAGCCATGACGGATGCCATCGGTGAAGATACCGTAAGAGCCCTCATGCATATCAAGGTAGAACAGAAGGTTGAGAGAGAGCAGGTAGCCAAGGTTACGGGAACCAATAAAGACGATTCCGCCAAGAGGGGACCTGTTAAGAGAACTACCAAAAAGGTTCAGCCGAACGATCCGTGCCCTTGCGGAAGCGGTAAGAAATATAAATACTGCTGCGGCAGGAAATAAGGATATTGAATATTTAGAATAGAGGTGATTTATTTGGTAGAACTTGATCAGTTTAAATCAGAACTGTCAAAGTACAAAGGACCACTTAAAGAGTTAGGTGATTCACTTTGACTTAGCTTCAAAGAAGCTTCGTCTTGAAGAGATAGACAGGATAATGGAACAGAGCGGTTTCTGGGATAATGCCGATGAAGCGACGAAAGTCATGAAAGAGATGAAACAGCTTAAAGACTGCATAGACAGCTATGAAAAGCTGGTGACGTCATCGGAGGATATGGAAACCCTTATAGAGATAGCCTATGAGGAAAATGATGAAAGCATGATCGAAGAGATCGGCAACGAGCTCGAAAGCTTCAAACAAAGCTTTGACGAATTAAAGATCTCAACCCTTCTTTCAGATGAGTATGACGGATGCAACGCCATCCTGACAATTCATGCCGGTTCGGGCGGAACGGAAAGCTGCGACTGGGCCAACATGCTTTCGAGGATGTATTTAAGATATGCCGCCAGAAAGGGATATACGGCCGAGATACTTGATTTTCTTGACGGGGACGAGGCCGGTTATAAATCCATAACGATACAGATAAGCGGTGAAAATGTTTACGGGCATCTTAAGTCGGAGCACGGAGTGCACAGACTGGTAAGGATATCGCCGTTCAACGCGGCCGGTAAGAGACAGACCTCATTTGTTTCCTGCGACGTCATGCCTGAGATCGAAGAGGATAACAGCATAGAGATCAAGGATGACGAGATAAGAGTGGATACCTACCGTTCAAGCGGCGCAGGCGGACAGCATATCAACAAGACTTCCTCAGCGATCAGGATAACACATCTTCCGACAGGCATCGTTGTACAGTGCCAGAATGAAAGATCCCAGCATATGAATAAAGATAAAGCGATGCAGATGTTAAAGGCAAAGCTTTTGATGTTGAAGAAACAGGAAAACATGGATAAGGAAGCCGGAATAAGAGGCGAGGTGACGGATAATGCCTTTGGAAGCCAGATCCGCAATTATGTGCTTCAGCCATATACCATGGTCAAGGATACAAGGACGGGGGCGCAGACAGCGGCGGCGGACGCAGTGCTTGACGGAGATCTCGATCTGTTCGTTAACGCATATCTGAAATGGATCAACCAGACGCCGATAACACAGGATTAAATAACGGCGCTGCGGGAAACGGAGGTTTCTATGGAAACTAATCAATATCTGATATTTAAGACGGGCGGACAGCTTTACGGTATCGAAGTAGAGATGATCGCGGGGGTTGAAGAACCGGATAAGATCAAACTTTTTGAGCGTTCACTTGCCAATGTCGTCGGAATGCTTCCGGTAAGGGATAAAGAGATCCCGGTATACAGTCTCAGAGAAAAGTTTTCACTTGACGATAAATGGGATATAAAAAAAGGAAAGATAATTGTCAGCATCGATAACACCTACGGGTTTACGGCGGATGATATTTCAGCTGTGATCGTGATCAACGAAGAGGATGTGGAGCCGGCGCCGGCAGTGATCATAAATGAGAAGACAGAGTATATTAAAGGTTTTGCGACATCCGAAGAGGGACTTGTCACGCTGATAAATGCCGCAAAGCTGGTTGATGCTGAGGAAAAAGAAGTAATAGAGGAGCTTAACAGAACATAGGTGAGTTCACAGGAAGGATAACAGAATATGATTAAAGCAGCGGTTTTAGGATATGGAACCGTAGGTTCCGGTATAGTGGAGGTTATTAATACCAATAAGGAAATAATTGCGAAAAGACTCGGCGATGTGCTTGAAGTTGCTTATGTGCTTGACCTTCGTGAGTTTCCGGGAAATCCGGTTGAGAAGATACTTGTCCATGACGTGGATGTTATAATGAACGACCCTGAGGTTAAGATAGTGGCAGAGGCCATGGGCGGCGTTGAACCGGCGTACACATTCGCGAAGAGAGCGCTTGAGAACGGAAAGAGTTTCTGTACCTCCAATAAAGAGCTTGTCGCGAAACACGGAGCGGAGCTTATAAGGATAGCAAGGGAGAAGAACCTCAATTTCATGTTTGAAGCCAGCGTCGGCGGCGGAATTCCGATAATACGTCCGCTGATCGCGTGCGTGACTCCGGAAAACATCCTTGAGATCAACGGTATCCTTAACGGAACAACCAATTATATACTCACAAGGATGACGGAAGAGGGACTTGATTTTAACGATGTTCTGCGCGAAGCCCAGCAGAAAGGCTATGCGGAGAGAAATCCTGAAGCCGATGTGGAAGGTTATGATGCCTGCAGAAAGATTGCGATCCTTTCATCGCTGGCTTACGGAGGACAGGTTGATTTTGAAGATATCCATACCGAGGGTATCACAGGCATAACCCCTGTAGATATAGAATATGCTGAGTCAATGGGAAGAGCCATAAAGCTTATAGGAAGAGCATCCAACAAGGACGGTAAGATAAGCGCGATGGTAGCGCCTATGATGCTTTCTAAGGATTCTCCTCTCTATGCCGTAAGAGACGTATTCAATGCGATAACGGTGACGGGCAACACTCTTTCGGACGTAATGTTCTACGGTAAGGGCGCCGGAAAGCTTCCTACCGCGAGCGCTGTAGTATCCGACATGATCGAAGAAGCAATGAAGTACGGCGAGAATGTAAAGATCCTCTGGGATGAGAAGAAGCTTGAGCTTGCGCATTACTCTGAGATCGAGAACAGTTTCTTCGTAAGACTCTCAAAGGGTGAGGATTTTGACGAGGAAAGAGTAGTTAAAGCATTTGGAGATATTTTACAGGTCGTTCTTGAAAGCAGACCTGATGAATATGCGTTCATAACTCCGGTTATGAGCGAGGGAGAGTTCTTAAAGAAATATGAAAGCTTTGAAAACAGGCTTAATATGATAAGAGTTGGATGATCCTGACAGATATAAAAAAATTTCATGGAGGCTTATATGTTAGTAGTAAAGAAGTTCGGCGGCACGTCAGTCGCTGACAAGGAGAGGATCTTTAATGTCGCAAGACGCTGCATTGAAGATTACAAAAAAGGCAACGAAGTAGTTGTAGTGCTGTCTGCGATGGGTAAGCAGACGGATGTCCTTCTTGATATGGCAAGGGACATTAACCCAAAGGCAAGTAAAAGAGAACTTGATATGCTCATGACAACGGGCGAGCAGGTTTCCGTAGCGCTCATGGCTATGGCGATGGATGCTCTTGGAGTACCGGCTGTGTCTTTCAACGCATTTCAGGTACAGATGCATACAACAGCAGTCTATGGCAATTCAAGACTTAAGAAGATAGATACCGAGAGGATCAGGACCGAGCTTGAAAATAAGAAGATCGTCATCATCACCGGTTTCCAGGGAATCAATAAGTATGATGATTACACAACTCTCGGCAGAGGTGGTTCGGATACAACGGCAGTTGCACTTGCCGCAGCGCTTCATGCAGATGCCTGTGAGATATATACAGATGTTGATGGCGTATATACAGCCGACCCAAGACTTGTAAAGGATGCAAGAAAGCTTTCTGAGATAACCTACGATGAGATGCTCGATCTTGCAACTCTCGGAGCGGGAGTGCTCCACAACCGTTCGGTTGAACTTGCCAAGAAATACGGAGTTCAGCTGGTAGTCCGTTCAAGCCTTAATAATTCAGAAGGAACCGTAGTCAAGGAGGAAGTTAAGATGGAAAAAATGTTAGTAAGCGGCGTAGCCGTAGATAGAAATGTAGCCCGTATATCAGTTATAGGTCTTTTGGATCAGCCGGGAGTAGCTTTCAAGCTCTTCAATCATCTCGCAAGACACAATATCAACGTAGACGTTATCCTTCAGTCTGTAGGACGTGACGGAACAAAGGATATCAGCTTTACCACAACAGCCGATGACTGCGACGAGGCAGTGGAGATCGTAAAGAGACACGGCGAGGGCAGCTTAAAGTGCCAGAAGATCGAAGTTGAGAAAGAAGTTGCGAAGCTTTCAGTAGTAGGCGCGGGAATGATGTCCAATCCGGGCGTTGCGGCAAAGATGTTCGAAGCTCTCTATGATGTAGGGATCAACATCAAGATGATCTCAACCTCAGAGATAAGGGTAACCGTTATCATTGATGACAAGCATGTTGAGCAGGCAATAAATTCAGTTCATCAGAAGTTTTCTTTAGGAGAGAACTAAAAATGGTCTCACAGAACCTGATAACCGCCATCGGAGTGATGCTTTCGGTATGTTTCGTCACTCCCGTGGTGATACTGATGTGGCTTATGCTTATGCGCAAGGCAAAAAACGCGTTGTT
>CACZSY010000185.1 GCA_902783965.1 uncultured Lachnospiraceae bacterium | reverse complement strand
TCTTCCTTAGACTTCTCGCTCTCGGTCACTTCGTCAAGCTTATCTAAGAACGCCCTCGCAACATCATCATTTTCCTTTATCTCATCGATCTTTTTGTCAACGCTGTCGATAAGCTCATCAACCTCCGGATTCTTTCTAGTGTTTTTAATAAACTTATCTACGCTCGCGTCAACCTCTCCCGAATATATGACGAGTTTTCCTCCCGCATCCGGACATACAAAATGCATGACTATACTCGGGATCCCCGTCTCTATTCCCATCATCTTATACTCTTTGTAAACATAGACAACATATGTCTCCTCCAAAGGAAGGTCTATTGTATAACAATCCACCGTAAGATATTTCTCAAGATATTTTGAAGGAGTATAAGCATCCGCGTTTTTATTCGTCGAGGTATCCGATATGTATTTTTTTATCTCACCGGCATCCCCGCGAAGTTTCGCGTCAAGATAGTTGTTGATCAGATCGTTGACTTCGTCGTAGGCATTTTTCTTTAACGGCGCCGTCATGGCACCCGCAATCTCCTCATCCGTAAGAGCTCTCTTACTCTTCTTTCCCCTGTCACCATCCCCGCTGTCAATGGAAAAGATCAGCATTCCAAAGAACATGGACAGTATTATGATAAATATTATCCTTAATCTGTATTTCAATTTCATTGTTGTATTTCCCTTCAGGTTTTTCCGTATTTCCTAACCTATTTCTGTTCCAGTCCTTCTTCCGGTTTTTTTTTTCCGGATCTTCCGAATACAAGTATCTTACTGAAAACATAGTTTAAGATGACCACGATCACCGATATAACTATCTTTGCATATACTTCTGCGACTATCTCACCTTCAACGAGCACCCACAGTAAAACCTGTTCAATTACCAGCGTGGTGACCCTGCTTCCTACGAATTTAACGAACTGGATGAGTCCTCGGCCTTCTTCCCTGTTTTCAAATACCAGATATTTATTTGGAAAATAAGCAAATATCACCGCCGCCGCCCATGCTATGGGATTATTGATCTTATACGACATCCCAAGCACAAAATAATTAAAATAGTATACCACCCAGTTTACTACTGTTGTCAGTCCGCCAACGATGATATATATGATTATCGACTTGTATTTTATAAATAATTCCTTAAGCTTTTCTGTCATCTTTCTCACATTTTCCGTTAAGATATTCATCCCTTACAAGATATACGGGTCTGTTCTTGGCCTCTATGAAAACCCTCGCCAGATACTCTCCGATTATGCCAAGACACAAAAGCTGTACGCCGCCGAGGAACAGGATGAGTACGACTATTGTCGCATAACCTTCAACGGCTATACCGAAGAACAGCTTCTGTATTATGACTACCAGAAGATAGGCGATCGACGCAAACGAAGCCAGGATACCCATAAAGGTCGCTATGTTAAGAGGAGCCGTTGAAAACGATACCATACCCGAAAGCGCGTATTTTACCAGCTTGACAAAGGACCATTTTGATTCGCCGTACATTCTCTCATTCGCTGTATAAGGAAGGTATCGGGTATTGTATCCAACCCATGAGAATATACCCTTTGAAAATCTGGTCTTCTCCGAAAGCTTTAAGATTGATTCTACCACATTTCTCCTGAACATGCGGAAATCGCTTGCGCCCGATACGAATTCGACATCGCTCATGGAATTGATCATTCTGTAAAACCTGTTCTTGAAAAATCTTATTACGGCATTTTCTTTTCTTGCTTCCTGATAAAACGCTACCGCGTCGATATCCGGTTCTTCCTTAAACGCGTCAAGCATCGTTAAAAGGAGCTTCGGATCCTGCTGCATGTCCGCATCTATGACCGCAGTATACTCTCCGGTAACATTGTTAAAGCCTGCATACATCGCCGATTCCTTGCCGAAATTTCTTGAAAAATTCAACACCTTGATCAGGCAGTCCTCGTTAGCGCTGACGCGTTTCAGCGCTTCCCTGGTACCGTCGCTGCTTCCGTCATTAACGAATACGAGTTCAAGCTCATAATCCGTACCGGCAAAAACCTCAGTGATCGCTTTATAAAATATCTCAACATTTTTTTCTTCATTATAACATGGTACTATTACCGATACTCTTTCCATAGTCTATTCCCTTCTCAGGTCTTTTCTGTCATTGACGCGCCTGCCGCGCCGTGCCCGGGAACTGAAGTTTCCATTCCGCTGAGTATTGAAATATTATCATGACCGCGAATATTATAAATCCCGCAAGACTTGCATACATTCCATAGTCTTTATACGGAGCTTTATATTCGATCTCTATATCATGCTCACCCTTCGTGAGATAGAAACCTGTAAAACCTGTATCCGTTCTTTCATATTCAACTGTTTTTCCGTCTGCTTTACAGATAAAACCTTCGTCATAAGGGAAGGATATGGTGAACATACCGTCTTCCTTAACGTTGATCTTACCTTTTATCACATCCGGATCTGTATTGGAAGCATCAGGCACTAATTCGCTCAGTTCCTTTCTTATATCCCTGATAACGGAATAGTCCATCTGCCATGCTCCAAAATCACTCACCACATAATTACCATCATAGAATGAAAGCTTTAATCTGTCAACATTCAGGCTGTCGGAAATACAAAAATGGAACTGACGGTTTTCATTATAATATTTCCAGTTGGGATTAGAAAGCTTATTCTTATAACCATTGATGATCATTATCACATCGGCATGCTTATTCCCGCCGTTACTGTCCTTTCTGAACAGTCCGTATCCCGTGTAATCCGGTTCAGTGTAGGCAGAATTGTCTACATCACATCTGACGAAGAGTATGTTTTCTCCCTCTTTGTCTATTCCACTAATGTCAGCGTTAAATGATTCTTTGTATCTGTCATTTCCGAAAAGCCGCGGCATAGGGATATTGACGTTGACTGAACTGCCGTCCATACTGCCTATCAGACTGCATTTTTTATATATATCAGACACATCCGCCTGAAGCAGACAGTCCGAAAGCTCTTTCATACGATCGGCAGGCCTGCCGTAACGCTTAAACGTCTCATCGCTGACTATGCTGTACCTTAAAAGTGCCAGCGCCCTGTAAGGGTATTCAAGCTTTTCATATTCGGATTCCGGCATAAGATCCGTCTTTACAAACCCGAGCGGAAATACGTCTTCATTCTTATAGACGGCCGTCAGATCGTTCTCATGTATCATCTCATAACCGGCCGGTATCTTATCGTTTTTACCTCCTATATAGTATTTTTCACCCATATAGATATCGAAAAGAAGGTTGTTGGGATGACAGAGCATTGAAGCATTCCTGTACGGATTCTCACAGCCTATCTCTTTATAATAGAAATTCTTATAATATCCGTTGCAGATAGACGAATAAATAGTCGAACACATGTAATCCGCGCCGTATGACCTGTTCATATTGCGTATCTGCTTGACGGCATTGGCGGTTCTTGTGATCTCATTTTTATCAAGGATATACTGCGCGTTCTCTTCTGCTTCTTTAGTAAGCTGCCTGTCGACTTCCGTCTTCTCAAGAAGCTCATCATCCAGATTGACAGCAACGCAGACCGCAAAGGCTATGATCATCGCCGTCGGAAGGAAGAACTGCTTTTTCCCTTTATTGTACATATAAAGTACGAACAGGCTTATAAAAAGATCCGCAAGATAAAGGAATACCGAGCTTCCGTAATATGAGATTATCAGAATAAGATTGGCTATCAGCGTCCACTTTACCAGCTGATCAATATCTATCCTGTCATTTTTAAGCTTGTCAAAAAATGACGCGAGCAGATACGCGCACAGCGGAAGGAACGGTATGAGCGCCTTTCCGTCCACATACATTGTTCCGTTAAGCAGATATGTTATCGCCGGGATATAGATGATGCACAGCATTACCGTTGATGTAAACCGCAAATGCCTCATCTTCGACATGAATCCGTAAATGATCGCAAGTATTATCAGTGAAGTCATTCCAACGGAATATGTGCTGTAAAGTATGAAGTCGCCGTTAAAGGACGGCAGGAGTATTTGCTTTAATGTTATTCCTTTGGATGTATCTCCTCTTCCGTGAAACAGCGTATACATGGTAGGAAGCAGAAGTATCCCGGCCATCAGCACAGGCACGAGCATCACAAGTCCGAAGTTTATGACCTTTATAACGAATTTCTTAAAACTGTGTTTTCTCTGTGTCTTTATATAAACGCAGATCCCGTAAACAGCCACTACCAGCATACCGCATACACTGAAGAAATAACTGCTCATTATCATCAAAAAGATTCCCGTTATCAGCAGGATCTTTTTATGCCGGCGTCCCGGTCTGTCATCGGAAATTTCTTTATATTCCTTATTTATCTCGTATTCAAAATATCTGTCGACTCCTATCAGAGCCATTATCAGAAAAGGCATATAGTTAACGAACATGATATGCCTGTGGCTGTGAAGGATGAGCGGAGACGCGCATTCAAAAAGAAATGCGGCCAGAAACGCCACCCGGCTCCCGTATTTGCTCCTTAGCCATGCATAGCACAGCAATACAGACGCCATGACTCCAACTATGCTTATTATCTGAATATAGCTTTCCATCGAAACGAAAGGAAGCAGATACGAAAACAGTATTATAGGACTATACAATCCGTAATACGAATAATTATATATATTCTGACCCGCTCCGATATTTTTCGCAAAGTCGGGAAACAGTTCTTTTGTCTCATAAAAATGATTCCGGAAATATGACGGGATCTCATAATGCTGGGTCTCCCAGTCAAGCGTCGAACCGTATTCATATCTGAACCTGGTTATAAGTAAAGCGACTATGATCACTACGGATACCAATACTACGCAGTTAATGACATCCGCTTTATTAATTCTCTTTAACATAATCAGCCTCCTCGCATGAGATGATGATAACAATGAGCTGTTCTCACTCCGCTTTGCTCCACTCCTCATAAGGATTCATATGAGACAATGATCTGACAACGTCGGCCTGCGACTCATAAGCTTTAAGCATCTCTTCTTTTCTGGCAAGAAGCTCATCGCTTATAGGCACAGCTCCGTCTTTTTCCGCGTTTTTGATATTATTTGCTCTATAATACTTGCCAAAATAATAGAGTTCACTGTCCTTTGG
This sequence comes from uncultured Lachnospiraceae bacterium, assembly GCA_902783965.1. Lineage (GTDB taxonomy): Bacteria > Bacillota > Clostridia > Lachnospirales > Lachnospiraceae > RUG11200. The sequence goes on along the minus strand of CACZSY010000185.1, from coordinate 1,234 downwards.
TCTGTTTTCTCTATATATCCTGGTTACGATCTCATTCGTCATTATATGATGCTGATGTCCGTACTCGCCTTTCGTATTATGGGTTACTATCAGCTTCCAGTCTTTATATGCAATGATCCTGGTCAGATCATCAATTATGCCTTCTCTTACCTTCGTCCAGTCATCCCTCTTTTTAAAGGTTTTATCCGGATACGACAGGATAAGGGCTTTGTCGCCCGAAAATTCCATTGCCTTTTCAAATTCTGCTCTTCTTACATCGTTATATCCGTTGGTAATGCACACTACGAGATAATCATCAGATAAAAGATGCGCCCCTCCCCAGATGGTGTCGTCATCAGGATGTGCCACTATCATAAGTTTGTCATATCCATCAAGTTCAAGTCCGTCAAGGACCGATGTCTCAAGAGCGGGGATATCATAATAGCTTTTATACTTATATGCATAGAAGCCGCCGCCAAAAACGGCGGCAGCAACCAGGCAGATCAATATTATCTTTAATACTTTTTTATTTCTTTTTTTCATCATTCTACTCTATTCTTGAATGAAGCTCCTGTATCGAAGTTACTCCGGAAGATCTGTGTTTCTTAACATAATTGATTCCCTTGGCGGCAGCCATTGCTGCGGCCATTGTAGTAAAGTAAGGAACCTTAGCCTTTATCGCAGCCTTTCTCACATAGCTGTCATCATGAACGCTCTCGCTTCCTGCCGGGCTGTTGATAACAAGATCAACTTCACGGTTGACGATCGCATCATAGATATTAGGTCTTCCTTCATACATCTTCTTGATCAGTTTAACGTCATATCCGGCTTCCTTGATCGTCTCATATGTACGACCTGTTGCCATGAGCTTAAATCCGCTCTCAACAAGTATCGCAGCCACGTCTTTGACAGCGGCTTTATCAGCGTTATTAACCGAAAGCAGTGCGCATCCGGAAAGCGGGAGCACGCTCTGTGTAGCTTCCTGCGCTTTATAGAAAGCTTCACCTACGTTGTCGGCAAGTCCTAAAACTTCACCTGTCGAACGCATCTCAGGTCCGAGTACAGGGTCTACCTCCGGGAACATATTGAACGGGAATACGGCTTCCTTTACTCCGTAATGAGTAAAGTGTTTTTCCTTGAGTTCAGGTACCGGCGAAGGTCTTCCGGTGAGCTTTGAAGTGATTATATCAGTTGCGATAGGAACCATCTGGATGCCGCATACTTTTGAAACCAGAGGCACGGTTCTCGAAGCTCT
>CACZSY010000184.1 GCA_902783965.1 uncultured Lachnospiraceae bacterium | reverse complement strand
TAGTCGGGGATCCCCACAGGAAGACCGGCTCTCATCAACAGCGTCCCGACTCTTTTTACCTGTTCTTCATCCATATAGCCCATATCACGTGAAAGATCTGCCGCCGCCACAAGTCCTATCGAAACGGCTTCACCATGCAGCAGTCTGTAACCGCTAACCGTCTCTATCGCCCTTCCGACGGTATGTCCGAGATTCAATACCTCCCTTAAGCCGCTCTCTCTTTCGTCCTTCATTACGACACTGTATTTGATCTCGCAGTTCTTATATGCCACATGCTCGCACACCGCACTGTCAAGTGCCAATAGCCCGTCCAGGTTTTCTTCAAGGTATTCAAAGAACTCACCATCCGCAAGGCAGGCATGTTTTACGGTCTCGGCGATGCCGCTTCTTAACTGTCTTTTATCAAGGGTCTTCCAGGCGGCTATGTCTATATATACTTTAAGCGGCTGGTTGAACAGCCCTATCAGGTTGGTCGCGAGCGGCGTATCCACCGCTGTCTTACCGCCCACAGACGCGTCCGCTGCCGCCAGAAGAGTCGTCGCGTAATTGATGAACGGCACGCCTCTTCCGAAAGTTCCCGCAACAAAGCCTGCGATATCGGTAACAACTCCGCCGCCAACAGCAATTATGCAGCAGTCCCTTCTGAATCCGTCCGCGAGCATGGAATCCTCAAGGAATTCCTTGGTGGCTCTTACCTTGCTCTTTTCTCCGGCTTCAAAATAATACAGTTTTACATCAAAACCCGCCCCGCGGAGTCTGTCCGCTATATCGTCCCCGTAAAGAGTCTTTACATTGGAATCGGTTATGACGGCAAGTTTTCTGATATTGCCCGCAAGACCGGCTTTCATGTCGTTTACCAGTTCCTGTCTGAGATCAAATCCGACAGCTATATCATAACTGTCATCCACAACCTTCTTTAATTCAAGTCTTAAAGTCTTCAAATGTTTGTCCTCGCTAACACTTATATTCTATAACAGCGCCTGCGACATTTTCCTTACATATTCACCTACAGGTTCTTTCGCATTATCTCCGTATTCGCCTATGATCTTGACGATCGCGCTTCCCACGATGACGCCGTCCGCAAGTTTTGAAAACTCGCTGACCTGGCTTTCCGTATTAATACCGAAACCGACAGCTACCGGAACATCCGTCACTTCCCTGATCTTTTCTACCATGGACTTGATGTCTGTCTCAATGCTGCTTCTCATGCCCGTAACTCCCATTGAGCTTACAAGATAGATATAACCTGAAGCCTCTTTTGCGATCGCAGTTATCCTTTCCGCAGAAGTAGGCGCGATGAGTGAAATGATGTCTACATCATAATCTTTCGCAAGATCGCTTATCTCATGTTTTTCTTCAAATGGCAGATCCGGTATTATAATACCATCAATACCCGTTTCTTTGCAACGGTTTAAAAATTTATCATAGCCGTATTTGAATACCGGATTAAGATATGTCAGAAATACCAGCGGAATGCTGCTCTTTTCCCTGACTTTTTCCACCATTTCAAACACTTTGTCGGTAGTGCATCCCTTCTTAAGCGCTCTCACGTTCGCGCTCTGAATGACCGGTCCTTCCGCTATCGGATCGGAGAACGGTATTCCTATCTCTATTATTCCCGCGCCGTTTTTCTCCATCTCAAGAATAAGCTCGCAGGTATTTTCAATATCCGGATCTCCCGCCGTCAAAAACGGTATAAATACTTTCTTTCCGTTAAACGCTTCTCTGATCTTACTCATAAAGGTTCACCCCCCTGTATCTTGCTATAGCCGCCACGTCCTTGTCTCCTCTTCCCGAAAGACAACAGATTATGATCTGATCCTTATTCATCTTCGGAGCGATCTTCATCAGATGCGCCACCGCGTGTGAGCTTTCTATCGCGGCAATTATTCCTTCCGTTCTCGCGATATATTCAAAGGCTTCAACCGCCTCGTCATCTGTTATCGCTACATATTCCGCTCTGCCCGTATCCTTAAGATATGCATGTTCCGGGCCTACTCCCGGATAATCAAGACCTGCCGATATAGAGTAGACCGGAGCTATCTGTCCGTACCCGTCCTGGCAGAAATATGATTTCATTCCGTGGAACACTCCAAGAGTTCCGACCGCCATGGTAGCAGCCGTCTTGTCCGTATCAACGCCCTTGCCCGCCGCCTCGCAGCCGATGAGCCTTACATTTTCATCTTTGATGAACTCATAGAACATTCCCATTGAATTGCTGCCGCCTCCGACACACGCCATGACAACGTCCGGAAGCTTTCCTTCGGCTTCTAATATCTGCTCTCTTGCCTCTTTGCTTATAACACTCTGAAAATCCCTTACTATCATAGGGAAAGGATGCGGTCCCATTACCGAACCCAGAACATAAAGAGTATCGTCCACTCTCTGTGTCCACTCCCTCATGCACTCGTTAACAGCATCCTTTAAAGTCGCCGTTCCGCTTTCCACCGGATGAACCCTGGCTCCCAGAAGTTCCATCCTGTAGACGTTGAGCGCCTGGCGTATCGTATCTTCTTTTCCCATGAATATCTCGCATTCAAGTCCCAGAAGAGCCGCTGCCGTCGCAGTTGCCACTCCGTGCTGTCCCGCTCCCGTCTCGGCGATGACTCTGGTCTTACCCATCTTTTTGGCGAGAAGCACCTGTCCCAACACGTTATTGATCTTGTGAGATCCGGTGTGGTTAAGATCTTCCCTCTTAAAATAGATCTTCGCTCCGCCGAGATCTTTTGTCATCTTTTCCGCATAATACAGTAATGACGGTCTTCCGGCATATTCCCTTAAAAGCTTTGAAAGTTCTTCATTGAAAGCCTTGTCATTCTTATAGTATTCATACTGTTCCTCCAGCTTGTGGATCTCGTTCATAAGGGTTTCCGGAACATACTGTCCTCCGTAACTGCCATATCTTCCATTACTCATAATTTCTTATCCTTTCCATTATTCTTCGTATCTTTTCCTCTGATTTATATCCGTCCGTTTCAACTCCCGAACTGATGTCAACTCCAAAGGGCTTTATCTCATTTACCGCTCTTTCAATATTATCTTCATTGATACCGCCCGCAAGAAAGAACGGTTTCTCAATGTTTTTTATCAGGCTCCAGTCAAAGCTTACGCCGTTTCCGCCTTCGCATTTCGCGCTGAAAGCGTCTAAAAGCAATGTCCCTGCAAGAGTTTCGGATGCTTTTGCAATATCGTTTTCATCTTTGACCCTTACCGCCCTGATAAGCGGTTTATTCACTCTTCCCTTTCTCTTTATCAGGCCGAGCAGCTTTTCCTCATATCCCCGATCCTCATCTCCGTGAAGCTGTATCATATCAATTATCCCGTCATTATAAATATCAGCGCACACGAAAGGATCTTCATTTACAAATACTCCAACCCTGATCATCCTTTCATCGGTCCGCGAAGCAAGACTTGCCGCCAGTTCGGGACTTATCTGTCTTCTGCTTTTTGCAAATACATAACCGCAAAAGTCAGGCAGATATCTGTTGATATATTCTACATCCTCCATGCGTCTTATACCGCAGATCTTAACTTTCATTAAGGTAAATCTCCTTTTGCTGCCCCGGCACGCCTGATCTGTTTCCTGCAGCCGCATATTTTCCAACTTCTTTTCTTCTGTCGGAAGCTCTCATAAAAGTCTCTCCGATAAGCGCCGCATCCACGCCCGTTTCTTTCATCCTTATGATATCTTCCGGAGATCTTATGCCGCTTTCCGCAACAAATATCCGGTCTTTCGGCACGAGCTTTCGTAAATTCATCGAATTGGACGTATCGACACTGAAGTCTTTAAGATTACGGTTATTTACTCCTATGATCTTCGCTCCGGCTTCTACGGCTCTTCCTATCTCCATTTCATCATGCGCTTCAACCAGCGCGTTCATTCCCAGTTCTTTCGCCAAAGCGAGAAATCTTTCAAGCCGGCGGTCATCAAGTATGGAACATATAAGAAGAACCGCATCCGCGCCAAGCGTCTTCGCTTCATATATCTGATATTCATCTACCGTAAAATCTTTCCTTAACAGTGGGATATCAACCTCAGTCCTGATCTTTTTAAGATACTCACTGCTTCCCATGAAGAAATGCGGCTCCGTCAGAACGCTTATCGCCGAAGCTCCTCCCTCTTCATATTCACGCGCGATCTGTCTGTAAGGAAAATCCGGACTGATAAGACCCTTGGACGGCGAAGCTTTTTTCACTTCACATATCAGGCTTACTCCATCTTTTCCGAGCGCCTTTTCAAAAAGGAAGTCCTCCCTTTCACCTTTTATGCTTAAAGCTTTTTCTTTTATCTGCTCTATAGGGATCCTGTTCTTTGTTTCCATGACCCTTTCTCTGGTATCGTTCGCTATCCTGAACAAGATGTCTTCCATTCCGATCCTCCTTTTAGTCTGACTTTATTGCCTCGTTCCCGTTGTTTTGGTTTACCTTTGCTTCGGTTTGCCTTTGTTTCAATTTTCTGTTACTCTGACTTGCTTTTGCCTTGATCAGTCTCCGCTCAGTTCGTCGCTTCTACAAATCTCTGCAGCTGTCTTAACGCCTCTCCGCTCTCTATCATCTTCCTTGCTTTTTCTATGCCTTCTTCGATCGTTAATCTTCCGTCCGCAATATGGATCGCGGCTCCCGAATTTAAGAGTACGGCGTTAAGCATAGGTCCTTTAAGTTTTCCGCCAAGTATCTTTAAGGCGATGTCGGCATTCTCTTTCGGATCGCCTCCGACGAGTTCATCCTTGACACATCTTTCAAATCCGTAATCCTCAGGTTTTATATAATATGTATCAAAGTTTCCTTTCTCATTATCAAATTCACAGACATAGGTCTCGTCGCTTAACGATATCTCATCCATGCAGTCCATTCCATATACCACCATTCCTCTGTCAACCTTAAGATTGGCGAGAACTCTTGCAAGCGGTTCAACAAGAGCTTTATCATATACTCCGAGAAGCATTCTGTTGGCCTTCGCAGGGTTGGAAATAGGTCCTAAAACATTGAACATGGTTCTTATTCCGATATCCCTTCTTACAGCTCCGACAAATCTCATCGCAGGATGGTATTTCTGCGCGAACAGGAAACAAAGATTAATATTCTCCAGTGCCTTCTCGCTCTTAACTGTATCCGTATCGATCTTTACTCCGAGAGCTTCAAGGCAGTCTGCCGTACCGCATTTGCTTGACGCCGCCCTGTTGCCGTGCTTTGATACAGCGTATCCTGCGGCAGAGGTTATTATCGCGGACATTGTAGAAATGTTGATCGTATTCGAACGGTCTCCGCCCGTTCCCACTATCTCAAGAGTATCAACCTTTCTGTTAAACGGCGCACAGTGTTTTGCCATTACTCTTGCCGCGGCCGTAACTTCCTCAATCGTCTCACCCTTTAAGGAAAGAGCTGTAAGGAAAGCTCCTTTCTGCGAATCCTTTGCCTCGCCTGTCATGATCTCTTCCATAACGGCTTCCATCATATCTTCACTCAGGTTCTCTCTCCTGCTTAATACAGTTATCGCTTCCCTGATATACATCCTGTCTTTCTTAATGTTAGTCTCTTCTAACTTCATATTCAGGAAATTCTTTATTATCTTATCTCCATCCTCCGTAAGTATCGATTCCGGATGGAACTGAAGTCCGAAAACAGGAAATGTCATATGTGAAACAGCCATGACCTCATCTTCAAGAGTTGAAGCTGTTATCTTAAGACACTGCGGTATGGAATCCGCCGCCGCTATGAGCGAGTGGTATCTTCCTGCTTTTATCCTTTCCCCCATGCCTTCGAAAAGACTTGTCTTTCCGTATTTCGCGGCTTCCCTGTTGATCCTTACAACAGACTGTTTGCCGTGCATTATCCTGTCGGCATAGGTTATCCTTGCACCGAAAGCCTGACATATGGCCTGATGTCCGAGACAGATTCCAAGCATGGGAATCTTTCCCGCAAAATATTTTATCACATCAACGCATATCCCCGCGTCCTCGGGTCTTCCCGGGCCCGGAGAGATAATGATGTGGGAAGGCGCCATTTTTTCTATATCTTCTATTGTCACCTCATCATTTCTTACCACCTTTATATCCGGTTGTACGCTACCTATATACTGGTAGAGATTGTATGTAAAACTGTCGTAATTATCTATTAACAGAACCATTGTTAAGAGCCTCCTTTACCGCCATTGCTTTATTAATGCACTCCTGATACTCATTTTCCGCTATACTGTCCGCAACGATCCCCGCTCCCGAATGAACGAAGACTTTATTATTTTTCTTGAAAGCAAGTCTTATTGCTATGCAGGTATCAAGGTTTCCCGTAAAGTCGATATAACCGACCGCTCCGCCGTATATGCCTCTTTTCCTTTTCTCAAGACTGTTTATGATCTGCATCGCCCTGATCTTCGGAGCTCCCGAAAGAGTTCCCGCAGGAAGGATAGCATCTACCGCGTCAAGCGCGTCAAATTCCTCCCTGATCTGTCCCCTTACAGTTGAGCCTATATGCATAACGTGTGAATATTTTTCGATCTGCATATATTTTTCAACAGATACACTTCCGTAACGGCTTATCTTTCCAACGTCATTCCTTCCGAGATCGACCAGCATGCTGTGCTCCGCCTTCTCCTTTTCATCAGCCAGAAGCTCCTTCGAAAGCTTTTCATCTTCCTCATCATCTTCCCCCCTTCTTCTGGTTCCGGCAAGAGGGAAGGTATGAAGGATACCATCTTCAAGCTTTATCAGAGTCTCAGGAGAAGCCCCCGCGACCTCTATGTCATCAGAACCGAAATAGAACATGTAAGGTGAAGGATTCGATGTTCTTAAATATCTGTAAGTATCTATCAGGCTGCCTTCAAATTCAGCCTCCAGTCTGTTGGAAAGCACGACCTGAAAGATATCTCCCTCAAAGATATGCCTTTTCGCTTCCTCGACCATTCTAACAAATTCACCCTTCGCGAACTCCGGCTTAAGCTCACCCTTAAGACTGCCCGACGTCTGCAGTGCTGTGTCGTCTTCGCCCGTGATGAATTCTTTCATCCTCTCAAGTTCTCTAACTCCGTTTTCATAAGTGGAATCAATCTCATCCGTGCGAAGATTTACGATAAGGATTATCTGCTGTTTCAGATTATCAAATGCTATTACCCTGTCGAAAAGCATAAGATCCATATCCTTGAACATGTTTTCATCATCAGCGTCAAGCTTTAAGGCCGGCTCCGAATATTTTACATAATCATACGAGAAATATCCCACAAGCCCTCCGGTAAATGACGGCAGTCCCGAAACCTTCGGGCTCTTATATTCTTCCATCAGTCGTCTTATAAAGATGGCCGGATGGGAAAACGCTGTATGCTTTTCAGATTCATAAAGCTTTCCTTCCTCATTTCTCCTTCTTATGACAACCTCGCCGTCCTTGCAGGTTATCTCGGCAATAGGCTCATAACCCAGAAAAGTATACCTTCCGAAATGTTCCTGCTCCTCAACGCTTTCCAGAATGTAGCAATGTCTGCTCACAGCTTTCAGTTTCTTCAGTACCCTTATCGGAGTGGTCATATCCGACATCATCTTAGTGTAAAGCGGCACAGCCTTGAAGCCAGCCGAGATCGCTTTCAGTTCTTCCTTGCTTTTAAGTTTCATATCTGCCTCCTGAAACAAATAAATTGGTATAAATCGAGTAGGTGAGATGCAATCGAACCTACTCGCCTGCGCGGGGCGGCGGTCAGCTACAGCTGACAATTTCCTTACGCCGCCCGTGTGCATAAAAAATCCCTGACTGCATACCAAATAGATATACAGTCAGGGACGATAATTCAATATAATAATTACCGCGGTGCCACCCTGCTTCATGAATGTCACGCTCTCAAGAGATACCATCATATCTCCGGCAACTAACGTATGCCTTACGTCGCGGAATACTCGGCACTTCTGCCTTTGACCGCGCCCTCAGTGGTCCATTTAATAAACTGCGTTCTGCAGGATCTCAGCCATCCCTGCTCTCTGTGAGTGCACATCTATTTTTATCTCCACATCAACGGTTTAAAGTATTAAGTTATGCTGAAATTCTACCACCGGATCCGGATAATGTCAATCTGTTTTTTATTCTTTTGACATCTGTTTTTTATTCTTTTATCTTTACTTTCGCCTGTTTCCCATAAAAAGCTATTCCGTACACGATCTGCTGCTGATACCCTTCGGGTATCTTTTTGTCATATCCGTTTTTAACTATCTGATCTATAGCCTCATCACAGTCGTTATCAAGATCTTCTTCTCTTTTCGACCTTTTAAACTCTAACAAAAGTATCCGTCTGTTCGAACGGTCTTTGACCCTAAGATCAAGCCGTCCGAGACCTGCTTCATCATTTGAATCAGGATTGTATCCTCGTGACGTAAAGATACCGTTCAACATTCCGTGATAATACTCTTCACCATAATCAAAATAGCTTATTGAATCCCATAGAATGTCTGAAAGCAGATTTCCCGCAGTCTTGTAATCTTTATTCCACATAGCATTTATAAAACCGTCTGCTCTTGATGTATCCAGCGTTCTGTTAAAACGTGTTACAACCGCATCCCTGAATATCCCTGCGATCTCTTTATTAGGTATCCTTAGTTTTAACCGGTTTTTTCCTGCTGTTTTATCTGCCTTTGCATCCTTTTCTGCTATTGACAGATAACCGGTCATATAAAGAACACTCCACAGGCTCTTCTCGGAATCATAAATCCTGTCATATGTCAGTTCTTCACTAATATCTTCTGTTATTGTTTTATCATTCAACAACATTTCAAATTTCTCCGAAACATCTATCTTCGGATTATTAACAAAACTATCAAGTATAGCATTAGAACTTGTATTTGCCCAGAAATTCCGCGGTTCTTCTTCTTCCTCATCATCAAGAACTGATGCCGCATAATTTACTACATCCCAAGGACAGAAGACTTCCGTATTCCCGAATATATAACCATCATACCATTCTTTTATAAGCTCGTATTTTTCTGAAATATTAAAATCATCAAGAAGCTTCTTTACTTCCTCCGGCGTGAAGCCAAAATAACGGCTGAACTTTTTTGTCGTTACCGGATAACACGAAAAATTATTCATTCCTGTAAATATACTCTCTTTTGAGATTCTTAAACATCCTGTTATTACAGCGAATTTCAGATACTCGTTGGTCTTAAGTGATGTGCTCATAATACCGCGGATTACATCCAGCATATCTTTATAATACTCTTTATTTCCACTCTCCTGTGCTTTAGCGAGCGGCACATCATATTCATCAATAAGAAGGATTACCGGTCTGCCGTATACTGTATTCATCATGCGCATGATTGTTTTTAAAGAATTCTGGATATCGGCATCTGAGCCCCTCTGATATAACAGATTATTAAATATCTCTGTATCCGCCGGATTATCATTATGATTCTTAAGAAGATCAATATTCTTTTTACAAAGATCAGCTATAACGGTTTTCAGCTTCGCATATGCCAGTTTGAAATTATTTCCCTCTACATCTTTAAGGGAAATGAAAAGAACAGGATACCTGTTCATCCATTCAGCACAGTGCTCCGGATGATTCATGCATATATCTAAATTTTTAAAAATCTCCGAACTGTTCCTTCTTATATCAAAGAAACTCTCCAGCATGCTCATCGTCAGCGTTTTCCCGAACCTGCGGGGACGTGTAAAGAGCGATACTTCATTTCGCGTTTTAGCTGTAAGTTCATATATCAATTCGGTTTTATCTATATAATAGCCGTCTTCCCTGATAAATTTTTCAAAATTATCATTTCCTACGACGATCATCTTATTCATATACCGTCACCTTCCCAAATATCTGAACATCATTTACAAAACAAAGGATATCACAGCAAGTGCATTTTTTCAAGGAACTATATTTTCATCAGCACCTTGACCTCGACTTTTTCACTGTCAATTACTCCTGCCCGATTAATCTTAATCAAGATGCCTACTGACAGTTTTTTTCAACTTAGCCGCGAAACCCACGCCTCCGGCGGATCACCGCCGCGCTCAGCGGAAGGTTCGACTATGTCTGACTTAAACGCGGATCCTCTTCCAGCTGATATAAAGTCTCTTTCTCCAGTAATTCATAATAATCATTATCTAAGATGTATTTCAGATAATCAATCCTCATATTACCAACCGAATAATATGTTATTGAAACAACTTCATGAATATTATCCTCTTCATTCTCATCCAAAAGGTTAAAAGTCAATCCGGTAAAATTACCCTCATAAACCTTATCACAATATGGCTGTCTAGTATAAATACCGTTTAATACTTCTTCCGCAGTTTTTGAATCAGATATTATTTTCTTTACATCGTCAAGGGTCATTCTCTTGAAATCCGGATCTGTCTCGCCAATAGCCTGCAATTGTCTGAACGGCTCCCAGTTGCTGTCATCCTGACGATCTTCAGTATTTTCCGTGATCTTAAGAAGGTTTTCCAACTGTTCATCTGTCAGTTTTTTATATCCTACAACATTATGTGTAAACCGTTGAGCATCTCTTTGTTTTTCGTCCAGTTCTTCATAAATCTTCTGTGATTCTTTGGAATTATTGTAGTATAAAAATGGGTTCTTAGATGCAGGCGAAT
>CACZSY010000183.1 GCA_902783965.1 uncultured Lachnospiraceae bacterium | reverse complement strand
TTTCTCGGTTTTGCTTTTTCAAGGATCTCTAAGATAAGCTCTCTGTTGTCCTTGTTGGCATCGGCATAAGCGAGAGTTTCTAAGATCTCTGCATCATCGATAAATTCTTCAGCTTTAAGTGATTTTGGATTGTACATTTTAATTATCTCCTTTGGATTGATAGTAATTGTCTGATAATAATTTATGAACTATAAATGTTTTGTATCGCCTCTGTCGGTGACGATCTCAAAACCAATTTCATTCATTTTCTTTTTTAGTGATTCAAGATTTTTGGCAGCCTCACTTCCGGTGATAAGCTTATTATCATAAAGCTGGTAATTGGTGCTTGCATTATCAGGTGAAAGATTAGGCATTATAACATTTGCACCCATCTGTATCCCGAGGCTTCTTCCCTGTTCGCTGAGCGTGGCAAGCGCAGTGGTTGACGGAAGGAGTGCATTAGGATGCATGAGCCTAAGCATTCCAAGAAGGAAAAGCGTCAGCTTAAGGCTTCCGGCAGGATAATTGGCAAATTCCGTATCATGATGGGGGATAAAAGGACCGATCCCGATCATATGAGGACCTAATTCTTTTAAAAATATCAGGTCGTCGGCAAGATTTTCCAAAGTCTGATAAGGACTTCCCACCATAAAGCCGCTTCCCACCTGATAACCGATATCCTTAAGATCATAAAGACATCTGATCCTGTTTTCAAGAGTCTGCCCTTTGGGATGAAGCTTTACATAATGCTCCTTATCGGCTGTCTCATGTCTTAAAAGAAATCTGTCTGCACCTGCATCAAAAAGTTCCTGATAGTAATCCCTGCTTCGTTCGCCGAGTGAGAGAGTAACGGCACAGTCGGGATAGTTTTCTTTAATGGAAGCGACAATGTCAGGCATCTCTTTATCCATAACAACATCTTCGCCGCCCTGAAGAACGAAAGTGCGAAATCCCAATCCATAACCGGTCCTGCACGAAGCAAGGATTTCTTCTTTACCCAGCCTGTAGCGGAGTACATTTTTATTGCAGGCGTTGATGCCGCAATAACGGCAGCCGCAGCGGCAATAGTTTGAAAACTCTATCAGACCTCTGATAAATATCTTGTTGGAATAATAAGTACGCCGTACAGAGTCAGATATGTATCTTAAATATTCCAATAGACCTTCGTTTTCATGATTTTTTAAAAGAAATATCAATTCATCTCTTGGAAGAGTGCGGTCGGCAGCTAATGCGTCGATCAGGTCTTTCATATTATCACCTTGAGTTAATAATTTCGTATTACCTGACCACAAGTAATATCCTGTCCAAAACAGGGAAAGCAGTCTGAATCCAAAGAAAAAAAGAAAACGTATGATCTCATATTGATCGAATCAAGTACTGTCTTTCTCTTCAGAAAATCTTGTAGTCAGAACAGCCATTGCATCTGAAGGGACTCGAACCCCCGACACGAAGTTCCGGAAACTCCTGCTCTATCCACTGAGCTACAGATGCGTCTTATGAATAATAGCATAAGTGGGAGAGGAATGTCAACCGAAACTGCCTTTTCTGCCAGCTAAACTGCTAAAGTAGAAGAGGCAGAAAAAATAAGGAGTAAGCATTTTTTTGCTTAATACAATAATATCATGTCATAAAAAAATAATAATTCAATAACAAATATTTTAAAATTAAATACGACAATCTTCGCATTAGGTGCTATAATAGTCTTTGCAAAAAAAAAAAATATCGGAGTACATTTATTATGAATTATAAATATACGATAAGAAAAAAACTTAAAAAGACTATAATAAGTACCTTATGTTTTTCGATGGCTTTATCATTTTCGGCTTGCGGTCCGGGTAAGAGTGAGAAACCTGCCGAACCTTCAAAATCGGTTGAAAAGAGTGCACCTGCGGATATTGATATTAAAGCATTTGCCCGCCTGCTGAAAGATGAGATCAGTTTTACAAGCGCCCTGACTGAAATTGATGAAACAGCCATAGAAAACTTCTTTGATATTGATGCGGACTATGACGCGGTGATGTATTCTTCCGATTCTACCTGCGAACAGCTTGCGGTCTTCAGAATGAAAAACATAGCCGATATATCAGGCATGAGAGATAGTATCAAAACTCTGCTTTCAGATCAGAAAGATACTTTCGCAATGTATTCTGCAATAGACGCGGAAAGGATCGATAAAGCCGTGATCAAAGAAGCAGGTGAGTATATTGCTTTCTGCGTATGTGATGAGCCTGATAAAGCAGGAGAGCTAATGGAAGATATATTGTCGGGAAAAACAGATCTTTCAGATCATAAGTATGATGAAAAGACAGCTTTGCCTGACCCTTCGGACAAGCCGATGGAAACTGAAGGACCTGATGAAACCTCAGATATAAAGACTGCCGCTCCTGATACCAAGACGCCGGAGCCGACCCAAGAACCTGAGCCGACTAAAGAGCCTGATGGTGAGAATACGGAAAAACCAACCATCACTCCTGAGATCATTCCGTCCAAGGCGCCTTCTTCGGAGGTTAAGAACGCGGAAGGGTATGATACTATAATCAATAACGGCAAGGTCAAAAAATATGATAATTACTATGTGATCGGAGATTCCTGCTTTTATTTTTACAGTTACGCAAAGAAATCTTCCGAAAGATACGCGGACGCGCTTAATAAGCTTGCCGGAAAGCTTGAAGGAAAAGCAACGGTTTACAGTATACCTGTAATGACCGCAAGCGGCATAGTATTTCCGGATAACTGTCTCAGTATCAAAAAAGGCGGAAGCATGAATGACGGTGTCAATAAGATCAATGCTAATCTGTCCGATAAAGTTAAAAAGATCAACATGTATGATACTCTTATGAAACACAGAACGGAATATCTGTTCTTCAGGACCGATCATCACTGGACTGCGCTGGGCGCCTATTATGCATATACGGATTTCTGTAAAGCCAAAGGAGTTGAGGCTGAAAGTCTTGATTCATATAAAACAGAAACTTTCGACAACTTTAAAGGTTCATATTCATTTACCACAAATGATCCCGATATGATAGCGCATCTCGATCAGGTTACGGTCTATTATCCTAACGCAAAAGACGCAAAACTGTATTTTTATGATGAAGAGGGTAATAAAAAAGACTGGCCGATAATTGCCAATGTTAAGAAAGCAAAGCCGGGTGGAAAATATAATACATTTGCCGCGGGAGACAAGCCGCTTACTGTAATCACCAATAATGATATTAAAGATGACAGCGCTTGTATTGTTATTAAGGATTCCTATGGAAACGCATTTGTTCCGTTCCTTGTAGATCATTATCATAAAATATATGAGATGGATTTCAGGTATTGGGACGGCGATCTGGCTAAGACAGCCGAAGAGTACGGCGTAAAAGACGTGCTGTTCGTGGTAAGTATCCTTAACACGGGAAACCAGTATTGTACAACGAAGATCTTAAATATGTGTGAATAAAATATTATTGAATTGGAGAAAAAAATGATCGCGATTATCGACTATGATGCAGGCAATTTAAGAAGTGTGGAAAAGGCTCTGATCTCACTTGGTTCAGATGTCGTTGTGACCAGAGAAAGAAGTGTTATCAACAACGCTTCAAAGATAATCCTTCCGGGAGTCGGTGCTTTCGGAGACTGCATGGATAAGCTTGGAAATTTCGACCTGATAGAGGTTATTAAGAATAATATTGACGAAGGCAAACCTTTCCTTGGTATCTGTCTCGGTCTTCAGCTGCTTTATGAAGGAAGCGAAGAATCCGAAGGCGTTAAGGGGCTTTCCATATTAAAAGGAAAGATAAAAAAGATCCCTAAGAAGGACGATCTCAAGATCCCTCATATGGGCTGGAATTCGCTTGATATTAAAGAGGGCGCTTCATTATTTAAAGGTATTGATAATGGAACTTATGTATATTTTGTTCATTCTTATTATCTGGAAGCTCCCGAAAGAGATACTGTGGCGGCAACCTGTGAATATTCAGTAAGAATAGACGCAAGCGTTGAAAAGGATAACGTGTTCGCCTGTCAGTTCCATCCGGAAAAAAGCGGAGATCTTGGACTTAAGATCCTTAATAATTTCGCAAAACTTCGATAAGAAAGATGAGGTATATATTTTGTTTACCAAGAGAATTATTCCATGTCTGGACGTTAAGAATGCCAGAGTTGTTAAAGGTATTAATTTTGTTGATTTAAGAGATGCAGGAGACCCTGTAGAGGTCGGAAGGGCATACGGATATGCCGGCGCGGACGAGCTTGTATTTCTTGATATAACGGCTTCTTCGGACGCCAGAAATATCAGGCTTGATATGGTAAGAAAAGTTGCGGAAACGGTATTTATCCCATTTACCGTGGGTGGCGGGATCAGAACGGTCGATGATTTTAAGGAGCTTCTTCGCGAGGGAGCCGATAAGGTTGCCGTCAATTCGGCTGCTATCATGGATCCGT
The DNA here is from genome assembly GCA_902783965.1 of uncultured Lachnospiraceae bacterium. GTDB lineage: Bacteria > Bacillota > Clostridia > Lachnospirales > Lachnospiraceae > RUG11200. Next base: position 1,743 of record CACZSY010000183.1, on the reverse strand, counting down.
CGCTCATTGGAAGAGCTGCCGATAAATTCGGAAGCCAGTGCGTTGTAGTCGCCATAGACGCGAAAAGAAGACCTGCCGGCGGTTATAATATATTTAAAAACGGCGGAAGGATAGACATGGGCATTGACGCTGTAGAATGGGCAATAAAGGCAGAGAGTCTGGGCGCGGGCGAGATCCTTCTTACAAGCATGGATTGCGACGGAACCAAGAACGGCTACGATCTTGAACTGACCAGAAAGATAGCGGAAAGTGTCTCAATTCCGGTTATAGCTTCCGGCGGAGCTGGTAAACTTGAACATTTTTATGACGCGCTTACATATGGAAAAGCTGACGCGGCTCTTGCGGCTTCTCTATTCCATTATAAAGAACTTGAAATCTCCGAAGTCAAGGATTATCTTGCGGGCAGGGGAGTCAGCGTTAGGAGATAGATTATGTCAATGATCTCAAATGACTGGGAACCTGTCTTAAGACAGGAATTTTCCAAGGATTATTATAAAAAGCTCTATATGTTCGTAAATGAAGAGTACAGAAACCATCAGATATTTCCGAAAGCGGAAGATGTGTTCAATGCTTTTCATCTGACGCCGCTTCATGATGTTAAAGTCGTTATCCTTGGACAGGATCCTTATCATAACATCAATCAGGCGCACGGACTGAGTTTTTCAGTGCCGACGGATCAGCCTGAGCTACCGCCGTCACTTGTAAATATCTACAAAGAATTACATGACGAACTTGGATGTTACATACCGGATAACGGCTGTCTTGTAAAATGGGCAAAACAGGGCGTTATGCTTTTAAATGCAGTACTTACTGTAAGAGCGCATCAGGCAGCTTCACACCAGAATCACGGATGGGAAGAGTTCACGGATGCAGTAATTCGTGTTTTAAATGAACAGGACAGACCTATAGTCTATCTTCTTTGGGGAAGACCGGCCCAGTCCAAGGCAGCAATGCTTAACAATCCAAAACAGCTTGTCTTGAAAGCACCTCATCCGAGTCCGTTAAGCGCGTACAGAGGATTCTTCGGATGTGGTCATTTTAAGAAATGTAATGAGTTTTTAAGTGAGAACGGGTTAAGTATTATAGACTGGCAGATAGAAAATATAAGATGATGGAACTGCCGCACTAGATGATGATTAGTGCGGCAGTTCATTTTGGAGTATATAAACTTCAAAACAAAGCATTGTTCTAATAACACGAATTATTTAAAAATAATAATTATTATTTGAAATTATTTGATTTATTATAGTTATTTTGCTATTATAATGGTAAATAGAAGGCAATTTTCAGAAATATAGTAAGTTTGAGAAAAATTATGTCGCTTGTTGTTTAATCTAATGTAAGGAGGTTATAGTGAGAAAAAAGAGTATTTTTATGTCAGTAATTCTATCAATTTCGATTATTATCTCTTCATTTTCAGGAACGGTGTATGTAAATGCGAATGAGGTAATGTCAACAGATATCTCATCTGCCGCAATTGATTTGGAACTATCACAGCAGTCGTATGAAAATAAAACTGATGAAGATTTTTTCGAGGTTCCGGATATCATTGAAAAAGATGAGATGGAATTTCAAAAATATGTAGCCCGTGTTAAAGAAAAAGAAAATAATCTGTATACTTTTGTCTTTGCCAATGAGGATGGCAGCAATACCATAAGAGTATTCGGACATCCGGTAAAATATATTGATGAAGACGGAGCAACCAGAGACATTTCTCTTGAAATTAAAGAAAATGCAGACGGA
>CACZSY010000182.1 GCA_902783965.1 uncultured Lachnospiraceae bacterium | reverse complement strand
GTGTGAAACGGGGAAAAAGCAATTTCACACGTACAGGAATCCCGGAATGGTACGTGTGAAACGGGGAAAAAGCAATTTCACACGTACGAAAAAGCTTACAAAAAGAATCCATCACAAAAAGAATCCATCATAAATATATTCATACAAAGAAACGGAGAAAAATATGCAACTTATATTCAAGCAGATAGCAAAAGAGCTTTCGGTAAAAGAAAGCCAGGTGGAAGCGGCGGTAAAGCTGATCGACGAGGGGAATACGATCCCGTTTATCGCCAGATACAGAAAAGAAGTCACAGGAAATCTAAGCGACGAGCAGTTAAGAGACCTTGATGAGAGACTTAAATACCTCAGAAATCTCGAAACGAGAAAAGAAGAGATAATCCGGCTTATTGACGAGCAGGGCAAATTGACGGACGAACTCAGAGATGAGATATCAAAGGCGATGATACTGTCGGAGCTTGAGGATATTTACAGACCATACCGTCCGAAGAAGAGGACGAGAGCGACTATAGCCAAGGAAAAAGGACTTGAGCCGCTTTCGGGGATCATTTATCTGCAAATGGAAAAGCAGGATATATATAAGGTTGCTGAAAAATATGTAAATGATGAAAAAGGCGTAAAGGACGCAAAAGAGGCGGTAGCCGGCGCGCTTGATATTATCGCGGAAAATATCGCGGACGACAGCGACTACAGGAAGACGATCAAAAGCCTGTGCGCGAGGGAGGCGGTCATTTCCACAAAATCGGGAAAAGAAGAAAGCTCGCCTTATGAGATGTATTACGATTTTAACGAGGGCATCTCAAAGATACCGAGCCACAGGATCCTTGCCATCAACAGGGGTGAAAAAGAAGGTTTCCTGAAAGTAAAGGTCGAAAAGCCGGAAGAAAAGATCCTTGAGCGTCTCGACAAAAGGATCATCAGGGACGAGAAGAGCCAGTTCGCCGGACTTTTAAAGGACACGATCGAAGACAGCTACAAACGTCTCATCGAACCTTCGATAGAAAGAGAGATAAGAAATGAGCTGACGGAGAAAGCCGAGGAGCAGGCGATAAAGGTCTTTGGCAAAAACGCGAAGCAGCTTCTCATGCAGCCGCCGATCAGGAATATCACGGTAATGGGATTTGATCCCGCATACAGGACCGGCTGCAAGATCGCGGTCATTGATAAGACGGGAAAACTTCTCGCGACCACGACCGTTTATCCGACCAAACCTCAGAATGATACAGAGGGCGCCAAGAAAGTATTGAAGGAACTTATCTCAAAACACGGCGTCAATATGATCGCCATCGGAAACGGAACCGCTTCAAGGGAATCCGAGATGTTTGTAGCGGAAATGCTTAAAGAGATAAAGGAAAAAGTCTATTATGCGATAGTCAGCGAGGCGGGCGCGTCGGTTTATTCGGCTTCAAAGCTTGCGACGGAAGAGTATCCGGATATAAATGTTTCGCTGAGAGGAGCCATTTCCATAGCCAGACGTCTTCAGGATCCGTTGTCTGAGCTTGTAAAAATAGATCCGAAAGCCATCGGCGTCGGCCAGTACCAGCATGATGTCAACCAGAAAAAACTCGGCGAGAGTCTTACGGGAGTTGTGGAAGATGCCGTAAATAATGTTGGAGTTGACGTCAACACCGCAACCCCGTCGCTTTTGTCCTATGTTTCCGGAATTAATATGACGATAGCCAGAAATATCGTTAAATACAGAGACGAGAACGGTGAGTTAAAGCAGAGAAAAGATCTTTTAAAAGTCCCGAAATTGGGACCTGCCGCATTTAAACAGTGCGCCGGATTTATAAGGATATTTGACGGAACCAATCCGCTTGAGATAACGGCGGTACATCCGGAAAGCTATGATGCGGCTCTGATGCTCCTTAAGAGCCTTGGCTACAGCGCCGAAGATCTTTTAGACAGATCAAAACTTGAAAAGATCAGGGCGGGACTTAAAGCTGTCAATATTAAGAAGACGGCCGCGGAGCTGAATATCGGCGACCTGACTTTAAAGGATATCGCGGACGAGCTTTCAAAGCCGGGCAGGGATCCGAGAGATTCCATGCCAAAACCAGTCCTTCGCAGCGACGTGCTTGAATTTGACGACCTTAAGGAAGGCATGGAGCTTACGGGAACGGTAAGAAATGTAATAGATTTCGGCGCGTTTGTCGATATAGGCGTAAAGCATGACGGGCTCGTGCACATTTCCGAAATGGCAGACAGGTACATCAGGAATCCGTCGGAAGTCGTTTCAGTGGGAGATGTCGTAAAGGTCAGAGTCATCGGAATCGATAAAGTGAAGCAGAAAGTCAAGCTGAGCATGAAAAAGCAGTAAACTGCCATGTATGAAGGAGCGGTAATCCGCAGGTGATTAATATGAATGAAGATTTTAAGACCAACACCCTTACACCAGATGAAGACGGTAAATACCGTTGGACATACGAGATGAGTCTTTTAAAGAATCCGACCATATTTATGCTGATATGGAAGATATTTTTCTTCATCCTTTTGGGAATCTTCGGATTTATGATGATAATAGACGCGATAGAATGGGATGATTTTTTCCCGGACAGATTACTTAACAACCTGAAATTCATGGGAATCTTTCTTGTGGGTATGACGGTTCTCGTCGCAGTCGGATATCTGATATACGCAGGAATGATGGGATGGAAATATATAGTTGAATTTGAGATGGACGAAAAGGGCGTAAATCACAGGCAGATAGAATGGCAGGCGGAAAAAGCGAGAAAGATCGTGAAGAAGACAACAATGGCTGGCGCGTTAACAGGAAATTATACGACCATGGGAGTCGGTATGAACGCTCAGAGGACAGAGATGTACACAGAGTTCGTAAATGTAAAAAAGGTGATCGCCTATCCGCATCGTAAAGTCATTAAAGTAAATGCACTTTTTAATCATAATCAGGTTTATGTTAGAAAAGAAGATTTTGAATTCGTGAAGAATTATATTGCAAAAAGATGCGTGAATGCAAAGATCAAGTGACGCAGGGGCTGCGCGGGACTTGAAAAAATTGAGACATGGAATAATCTTGTAGATGCGATGCAGGAACGAAAGGGAAAAAAGATGCGTATACTGATAGCCGAGGACGAACAGGCGACGGCGAAGGCGCAGCAAGCATTTACAAAAGAAGAAAGTAATAAGATGGTAAAAGGATTCGCGGGTTATACTTGCAACGGAGGATTTCCTGTAGTAATATATGTCATATTAAAAAGTCATAGAAAGAGGAGGAAACCCAATGCCATTTATCAATTCAAAAGTAAGCGTGAAGATAACCGAAGATCAGGAAAAAGAACTGAAAAAACAGCTGGGACAGGCGATATCCCTTATTCCGGGGAAAAGCGAGAACTGGCTCATGACAGGATTCGAAGATAATTATCATTTATATTTCAGAGGAGATAACAGCGAACCTATAGCATTTATCGAGGTTAGCATATACGGAACTCCGAATAAAAGTGCTTTTGCGAAACTGACAGCAAAGATAACAGAAATTTTCGTATCGGTTCTGGGAATAGCGCCGGATCATATCTATATAAAATATTCAGCCACTCCGGATTGGGGATGGCACGGAAGCAATTTCTGATCGATCTTGCGGAAATTTGTGGCGATTGAAGAAATACTTGCAAACGCAGTATAGGAGATTTTTTGAAAGAACTAAAGCTTATAGAAGGCAGAAATACAGGATTCCCGAATGCCATAAAAGCCCTGCGCGATAATGGTTCAGACCTTTTTACATTTGATATGGATGATAACAGAACTTATCTTTCTGTTACAATACCTGTTCATAAATATTTTGTTTAAGAAGATGACAGGTCAGGAAAAAATACGTATATGAGAAAAAGATAGTATCATTATTGAAAGAAGCTCCGATGACCTTAACCGAACTTGCGTATGCTATGGGATACAAGGGAATAACCTCAAAACTGACCAAAACGGTTGATGAAATGCTGTCAAAAGGAACATTAGAGAAAACTGCCAAGGGGTATTTAAAATATTTTTTAAATACCCCTTGACTAACTTTTAACTGTGGGCTATAATATGATTACAATTTAAAAATATTTTTAAATAGATTTTGCCGGAAAGAAGGTGTCGGGATGGGTGAAAATAATATTTTTAAAGTGCTGTCAGACCGGCAGCGGCGAGATATCCTTGTGTTGTTGAAGAATGGGAGGATGAATGCCGGAGAACTGGCGGACGCGCTGGGGATCACGCCGGCGGCGCTTTCATATCATTTGAAACTTTTGAAGAACGCCGATCTGATCATGGAATACAAACAGAAGAATTTTATCTACTATGAGATCAACACAACGGTCTTTGAAGACCTGATCTTATGGGTGGGACAGTTTGGAGGTGCAAAATCATGAAAAAAATAATCTGGATAGTATCTTTTGTTCCGCTTTTAATAACACTTATTGTAATGCAGTTTCTGCCGTCGCAGGTTCCGATGCATTTCGACCTGAACGGAGAAGTTGACAGATGGGGATCAAAGAATGAGATGCTCATTTTCCCGGTTGTAATACTGCCGATAGTATTGATATTTACTTTGTTCATTCTTTATTTTGAAAAGAAACAGAAAAATGCGGAGGATGAGAAGGAAAAGGCGGCGGCAGCGTCAAATGTGAAAGTATTCGGTATAGTAACTCTTGCAACCGAAGTTATGTTTACCGCGTTTCAGATATATTTGTTATACGCGGCTTACAATTCATCAGAACTTGAAGCGGGCGCGGACGGAAATATGATCAACAGGATAACATGCATTTTGATGGGACTTTTATTTATAGTTATGGGAAATTATGTTCCAAAGACCAGGCTCAATTCAAGCATCGGATTAAGATGCACCTGGAGCATGTATAACGATGAGACATGGATCCGAAGCAACAGATTCGGCGGCAAAGTTATGGCAGCTGCCGGCGCGGCTGCGGTAGTTACGGCGCTGCTGGTTAAAAACGGACTGATCTCCATAGCACTGCTTATGGAATATCTTACGGCTGCGGTTATCATTTCGCTTATCTACGCGCATAAAGTTTACAAAGAAGAGACTGCGAAGAAGGCGTGAGAGGACGGACGACCTTGATCTTTTGATTAAAGCGCCTTTATGAGCAGCTGATAAAGAGAACGAAGAAATTATGGTAGAGAAAAACAAACACAACACAGGTACTTTTCTTATTATTCTTGCAGGATGCTTCTGGGGAAGCATGGGTATTTTTGTAAGACGGCTTGGAACATATGGATTCAGTTCCATACAGATCGTATCCATACGGGTGACGATCGCAGCGCTTATTTTTGCTTTGATACTTATGTTAAAGGAGCGCTCGGGATTTAAGATATCGTTTAGGGATATTCCTCTATTTGCCGGGCTTGGATTCGGAAGCATCCTGTTTTTTACAGTATGTTATTTTACGGCTATGGCTATTTATCAATTCGTGTTTGATATTTATAAATTCCCGAAGCTTTTCTACCTCGGTCTTTTAATGGCATAAGCCTAATGCCTCTACCTGATCTAATTCAGGCTACATTCATCCTTATGACCTTCTCATTTTCTTTTACTGGAATATCTTTACACCCGCCGGCTTTCATTATCTGATATGCTGCATTTACATCAGCATTTATCAGTTTGCCTTCGTTACTCCTGAACATACCTCTACCACAAGATATATTGTCTGTACCAAGACCCAGAAACACAGTGGTCATTGCTTATGGCAAGGATAAGTCCCTGTATGCTGTGCGCCAACGGGTCGGATGCAGGAACGATAACGGTCTCCATCTGCCGGTCAACGGTCCAACCATTGGTCATATCGTCGGTGGTATCTATGTCCCTATTGATACTGCCGCGCCAGAAACGGTATCACTTTCCGAAAGGAAAAATGCACCGGAACGAACAAATGGCTTTACGCTTTCAGAGACAGTCGTAAAGCCGCAAAAGAAGAACAGGACTGGCTTCGCCGCGCCAAAAAGAATAAAGACTACAATCTGGAGGAACCGCCAAAGAAAAAGCCGGGACGACCGAAATGCAGTAAGAACACGTCTACGGTCAAAAAGCAGATAGTGATTCAAACTGAAGGCAAACGCAAACGCGGTCGCCCTTTGGGGAGTAAAAACAAGCCTAAGGTAATAACAAACACTGGTAGTACAGGCTGATATCGCAAGACTTGTACCTGCGAAAAAAAGAGGCATCAACCAAGGGCTATGGACGATAAAGTTTCATTGGTTGGGAAAGTACTATTTAAACTTTCAATATTTTCAAACAAGGTTAAAAGGAGGTGCAAATCAAAAACATTAATTAAACAAGAACATTTAAACAAATGAAGTTGCCTGTTTAACAGGCAGAAAGGTACAAGGCAGATATAATGATAAAAAACAGGATG
>CACZSY010000181.1 GCA_902783965.1 uncultured Lachnospiraceae bacterium | reverse complement strand
CCTCCATGAACGATGACAGGTTTCATACCCACAAGCTTTAAAAGCGCTATGTCCTGGATAACCTTTTCCTGAAGTTCTTCATTGAGCATCGCGCTTCCGCCATACTTAACGACAACTATCTTATTGCTGAATTTCCTTATATACGGGAGAGCTTCGATAAGAGTCTCCGCTTTTGCCAGATATTCCGAAATGTTACTGCTCATTATTCCTAACTTCCTTCCTGTTACTATTTATAATTATTCTAATTCCTTTTCCTGTATGTGTCGATCGGAGTTTTCTCGTTTTCACACGTACTGTTTTCCTTTACCTGTACGTGTCGATCGGAGTTTTTTCGTTTTCACACGTACTGTTTTATTTTTATGTACGTTATGACCTGTAATCTCCGTTGATCTTAACATAATCGTATGTCAGGTCACATCCGTAAGCGGTCGCATTTTCACTTCCGCTCTTCATATCAACGGTCGCGATCACCTCTTTGGCTCCAAGTATCCTTGTAGCTTCCTCTTCACTGTAGTCAGCAGCCATTCCGTTTGTAAATAATAATATCTTATTCTTATCATCTTCGATATAAAGATCGATATTATCCGGATCAAAGTCAACCTTGCTGTATCCTAACGCGCATACGATCCTTCCCCAGTTGGCATCGCAGCCGAATACCGCTGCTTTTACAAGATTGGAAGTGATGACCGACTTTGCAAGCTTTCTTGCATCATTTTTATCCGCCGCATTGATAACCTTCGTTGTAAACAACTTTGTAGCTCCCTCTCCGTCGCCTGCCATCATCTTCGCAAGCTTAACCGTAACCATTGAAAGAGCCTTCTTAAATGTCTCAAACTCCTCGCCCTCAGAGTCGATGATATCATTTCCTGCAAGTCCGTTCGCAAGGATAATAAGGCTGTCATTGGTTGAAGTATCCCTGTCAACGCTTATCATGTTAAATGAATCTATAACATCTTCCCTTACAGCTTTGGTAAGCATTTCTTTGGAAATGGCTGCGTCTGTAGTAACCACTCCAAGCATCGTAGCCATGTCCGGATGTATCATACCGGAGCCTTTCGACATTCCACCTATTCTGACTTTCTTTCCGGAAAGCTCAAATTCAACTGCGGCTTCCTTGCTTATCGTATCAGTCGTCATGATGGCGCAGGCGGCTTCATGACCTTTTTCAAGGCTGTCGCCCAACGCATCCTTAAGCAGAACCGCGCCCTTCTTCAAAGGCTCAAGCGGAAGCTGATATCCTATGACTCCGGTCGAACAGGTAAGCACCTGATCTGTCTTAACTCCGAGACATTCCGCAATATATGAAGCCATAAGCTCATTGTTGGCGTCTCCGACGCTTCCCGTACAGGCGTTGGCGATCCCGCTGTTAAGGACAACCGCCCTCACACACTCATTTTCCTCAAGCACTTTAATATCTCTTTTAACCGGAGCAGCCTTTACTACATTGGTAGTAAAGGTTCCTGCCGAAACAGCGTCCTTTTCACTGTAAACCAGTGCCATGTCTGTTCTGCCTTTATATTTGATACCTGCCATAGCCGCAGACGCTTTAAAACCTTTCGCGGCAGTAACGCCGCCATTTATGTATTCCATCATGATCTCTTCCTCCTGTATTATATAGCCATGGCATTAATATTTCGCTTTGCGAAGCCGTGGCCTGCGTAGTGCCCCCGCCCTCTGGCGGCAGTTTTTTATATCTTCGAAAAGATATTATCCGGATTGATGGTATGATCATAATAATTCAGATCACCCCTGAATGTAAAGTCCGCGCCCTTCCAGAATCGGTTTCCAATCTCATTTTCTTTAAAAGCGATAAGATTGATCTTGTTTATCCCCTCGCGTTTTAAAGCATCAAGAGCAAGCCTTACCATATGACTCGCGATTCCCTGATTTCTGAAATCCTCATGGACACAGACATGATAAAAGCCGCCGCGTCTTCCGTCATGTCCGCAGAGCAGGGCTCCCACCAGCCTTCCTTCGGAAAACGCCACTATACTCATATCCGGATTGCGTTTTAAAAATCTTTCAATTCCTTCTCTTGAATCATCAAGGCTTCTTAAGACAAATCCTCTGATGGTATGCCATAGTTCATTTACCTTATCGTAATCGTCGATAGTCATATACCTGTATTCCATGATCATCTTCCTTTACTGATTTAAGAACACCGCCGCCAACAGAGACGGTGGCTCCTATGTCTGAATCTAAAAAGTCCGTTTTGGTAATATATGCAACCTATGCATAAATATGTATTAAATATTGCATATTTTTTCATCCGTGTCAACCCCCGGACTTTAAGGCGCATCATAAACAACTACGCCGGATGTTCTGAAACATCAGCAAAACCTATTATAGCCCAACCATAATCAGAATGCAAAGAATTTTTGAAAGAGTGTATTGCATAAAAACAGCTGATGTTGTATATTTATTTAAGCACAGCCGAGTTGAGCCCGTATATAACCGCGCGACAGCCTTTTGGCCGAATTTACTTAATTAACATGCGGCAGGTTTTTCTGTACTTTCTTAAATTAACGCGCGGGCAGGTTCAAGGCTGAAATTATCTTACGGAGGTTTAACTGTATGAAAGAGAAAGTTGTACTCGCCTATTCCGGCGGACTTGACACAACTGCCATTATTCCATGGCTTAAAGAAACTTATGATTATGACGTTATCTGTGTCTGCATTGACTGCGGACAGGAAGAAGAGCTGAACGGTCTTCATGAAAGAGCAAAGGCCTGCGGCGCTGCAAAGCTTTATATAGAAAATGTTATCGACGAATTCTGCGAAGACTATATTATGCCTTGCGTTATGGCCAACGCCGTTTATGAGAACAAATATCTTCTCGGAACCTCAATGGCCCGTCCTGTTATCGCAAAGAGACTTGTTGAGATCGCCCGCAAGGAAGGTGCTGTTGCCATCTGCCACGGCGCAACCGGCAAGGGAAATGACCAGATCAGATTTGAGCTCGGCATCAAGGCTTTAGCTCCTGACATCAAGATCATCGCTCCTTGGAGAAATGATAAATGGCAGATGGATTCAAGAGAGGCAGAGATCGAATACTGCAGAAAGCACGGAATAAATCTTCCGTTTGCCGTAAATTCAAGCTACAGCCGCGACAGAAATATCTGGCATATCAGTCACGAAGGATTAGAGCTTGAAGACCCTTCCAACGCGCCTAACTACGATCATCTTCTCGTTCTCGGAGTATCTCCTGAAAAGGCTCCTGACGAGGCAGAGTCAGTTACCATGACATTTGAAGGCGGCGTTCCGAAGACCATCAACGGAAAGGAAATGAAGGTTGCCGATATCATCAGAGAGCTCAACCGTCTCGGCGGAAAGCACGGTATCGGGATCATCGATATTGTTGAAAACCGCGTTGTCGGCATGAAATCAAGAGGCGTTTACGAGACGCCTGGCGGAACGATCCTCATGGAAGCTCACCAGCAGCTTGAAGAACTCATTCTTGACAGAGACACCTATGCTCTTAAGAAAGATCTCGGAAATAAGCTTGCTCAGGTAGTATATGAAGGAAAATGGTTCACCCCGTTAAGAGAAGCTCTGGAAGCATTTATAAGATCAACACAAAAATATGTGACCGGTGAAGTCAAGTTCAAGCTCTACAAGGGAAATATCATCAGACAGGGAACAACTTCTCCATACTCACTTTACAATGAAAGTCTTGCAAGCTTCACCACCGGAGATCTTTACGATCACCATGACGCCGAAGGATTTATCAATCTTTTCGGACTTTCATTAAAAGTCAGAGCAATGAAACTCAACGAAGTAAAAGAAAATACATCGGTTAACTAATACCACCCTCCCTTTGCTTCGCTTAGAGAGATTGTTCTTCTCCGACCGAGACAGATTAAAAAGCCCGAGAATAAATTCCCGGGCTTCTTTGTTTGGGTATTATAAAAATTCCAGTCTTTTCGAGATCTCACATATCGGAAATCCAACTACCGCATAGTAATCTCCGTCGATCTTTTCAATATACTTTGCGAAAATCCCCTGTATCGCATAAGCTCCCGCTTTATCATAAGGCTCATCGGTTGATATATATTCACCGATCATTTCGTCAGTCATCTCCCTGACATATACATCCGCTTTGGAATAAAATGTATCAGCGATCCGTTCACCGTTATGACATCTCAATATCGTAACTCCGGTATAAACCGTATGTTTTCTTCCCGAGATCGATCTGATCATTGAAAATGCTTCTTCCCTGTTCTTTGGTTTTCCAAGGATAAGTTCGTCAAGACTAACAACCGTATCGGAACCGATGATAACGGCGTCTTCATATGAACCTGCCACGGCTTCCGCCTTTCTCCTGCTAAGCGTCTCAACAAGTTCATATGGTTTTAACCCATGCACATTTTCATCCGCATCAGATACATGAACAATGAAATCATACCCTGCCATAGCAAGGATTTCTTTTCTTCTTGGAGAATTGGACGCAAGAACTATCATGCTTTTGCCTTCGCCTTTTCCTTTCTGTACTTAATTTCCTTAACAATAATGACCACCAGACCGATGCCTGCAAGTCCAAGTGATACGACCTGCGATACCGCGATACCTGTATTCCAGATCAGAAGCTGATCGGTTCTCAAACCCTCGTTAAAGAATCTGAATGTTCCGTAAAGAAACATATAAACACACATCATCTCACCATCGAAATGTTTTTTCTTGATCAGCGCGATTATGATAATGCAGATAATAAAGCATGCAACCGACTCATAAAGAAATGTAGGATGAACCTGAATGTACTCAACACCGTCGATCAGCACTACATTTTTAAGGTAATTCGGATCATTATTGAGCACGCTGCTGTAGGTATCAGTTCTTTTGATCTGCATGGCAAACAGGCTGTCTGTATATCTTCCGAATGCTTCCCTGTTAAAGAAGTTGCCCCATCTTCCGATAGCCTGTCCGATAACAAGTCCCGCCGCGCCTGTATCTCCTATAAGGAGCGGTGAGTATTTTTTCAGCTTTCCGTAGATAAATACCATCGCGATCGAAGTAAGGACGGCGCCATAGATAGCAAGTCCGCCGGCTCTTAAGTTAAGTATCTGCATCGGCGAATCCTTATAATCATCCCAGGAAAAGATAACATAGTAAAGCCTTGCTCCTATTATGGCAGCTATGATGACATACATTGCGAAATCCAGATAAATATCAGGATCCTGTCCTGTTCTCTTAGCCTGGAACTGAGCCACGCAGTAACCCGCTGTTATTCCGAGCGCAATGATGATCCCATAATATGCTATCTCAAAGCCAAAAACAGTAATGCTTCTTCCAAGGTTTTCAATTGATATTCCCAAGTGTGGGAAGGCAACACTGACTGTGTAAAACATGTTTTCTCCTTCTATACTTATTATCTTTCCCGTTAACCGGAAGTTATTTCTAATATAAAATCTTTATCCTTTAAAGTCCTCTCCCATTATCTGACCTTTATTATTCTGATACAGAAGGTACATTTCTTCTTCCTTTGCCGCACTCGTGTCTTTAAACGGATTTTCCGAATTATTAATTATAACATATGTCTTGTATCCTTCATCGTTATATCTTGAATCAAAGTCAGTATATTTCAGGTCATGCTCCTCATCGCCTAAATAGGAAATATTTCCATAATAGTGAAAATGCTTTTCTCTCTTTTTAAGCTGGTCATCACTATCCGCATAGACACATACCGTCTCCTCATCATAACTGAGATTACCGTTAGTGTAAGTCTTGACAGTTGCTTTGGTCATATTACCATTTTTATCATATTCTTTTTCCGTAGTCTTGGTAAGGGAAGATTTAAGATCTTCCGTGATCATATACTCATTCTGAAGCAGAATATTATCATTCGGATCATAAGTCGTCTCAAGCGCTTTAACTTCTCTTCCATCAAGGCTTAATTCTATACCGTCATTGCCATAAGTCGTATAAAAATAATCTGTCTGAGTACGGTTATCGCCATCATATGTCCATGATGAGAAAAGATATTTATGACCATCTTTATATAGATAATCTTTAGACTGTCTTCCTTTATCATCAAGTTCAAACTCATGATATACCTGGATCTCTCCGGTTTTTTCATCCACGGTATCAACTCTGATCATGACATCATCATCATTATAGTAATATTTTTTTAAGCCTCCGATACCCATGTTCGCAGTAGCCATCCTGCCCTTATCGTCATAGGTATATACATAATGCCAGTTTTCCCTGCCCTTAGCTGTATAGGTCATCTTATCGAGGAGATTTCCGTCATCATCATAAGTTGAGTCTTCTGAAACGTAACCGTTGTTATAGTAGCTGATCTCGCGTACCAGTACTCCTTTATCATTATAGGTATGTTCTTCGATCATCACATTATTACGATACTGTCTTATCTCTCTTCCGAGCTCATCATAATCATAATCGTAAACAACTACTTCTCCGTCATCCGCCTTGACATGAGTGACTCTTGTCCTAAGATAATCAGAATCAGAGAGAGCCAGCATACCCGGAGTATAGGAAACCGCCGCTCCTTCTTTAGCAACGCCGAAAGCTGCAAGTGCTTCATCATACTGCGCAAGGATATCTTTTTCCCACTCATTCAAAGCAGTTTTGTCCTCACCATACGCATAAAAGATTGCAGTATAAGTTGTATCTCCCTTAAATGATTTACCGTTTATTATGTACTTCTCAGCTTCATAATCATATTTATAGCTGTCATCATCGGAGTAATCCACTTCGGTTATTTTTTCAAATTCACCGTCTTTGATCTTTCCGACGTATTTTCCGTTCATGGAACCATCCCTGTCATAGAAGAAACAAGGATCTCCGTTCTCATCTTTTAATAAAGACAATCCAACGCTGTCCACTCCCATCAGATGCGGATTTCCTTCATAGATCAGTTCGGCTTCGGAACCTTTTGACGTCCAGATCGACATTATCCATTCATAATATCCTTCATCACTCTTTATCTTTTGAATGTTTACCAATTCTTCCTTTTCGTCACCGTCAAGATCTATAGCTTTGAAAAAACCGGCGCCGCTCACATTATAAATGTCTTCTCCTGTAAAACAAGGTCTGCCGTATTCATTGATCCTTTCGATCATTACTTTGGCAAGCGCAAGCTTATAAGACGGCTCGTCCTCAAGAAGATTTTCAAGCGCATCCTTACTGTTCTCCTTAGCTTCCTCCATGGTCACCGGAGTATCATTCCTGTCTTTCTTGTCTTTTTTTGAACTGCTTTTTTTATCCGAACCACCGCAGCCTGCAAGCATTCCCACGCTTAAAATGAGGGCGGCGGCAAGAATTGATCGTCTTTTAAAATGCATAATAAATCCTTTCGTTGAATTATGTATATGTATGATTCACGGATTGCTCCGTGCTTCGCACTTCCGCAATTCTCCACGATATTCGCATTCCCGTGCTTCGCACTCCATGCTCATATCGTGGGCGGTCATCAATTCATGCATCTGCTGAAAAGCAAGCTTTCCGCAGATGATGAATTATGTATATGTATGATTCACGGATTGCTCCGTGCTTCGCACTCTCGCAATCCTCCACGATATTCGCATTCCCGT
>CACZSY010000180.1 GCA_902783965.1 uncultured Lachnospiraceae bacterium | reverse complement strand
AACCTCAACAATTCTTCTACTATCTCCAATGTTTCTTCAACGGTTCTGTTATCATCTCTCAGCAATACTTTGAAGCCGGAATTAAGGAATCTATCATACGCTTCTTTGGAATTAACACGCATAAGCATCTCTCTGAAATTTGCCATCGCCACATCCGGATCAGGTTCCTGCATCAACAGCTGGAAAAGGAACTGTTTTTCTCTGTCAGGTCTCTCAAAGAATCTGTTGACGGATACCATCTGATCAGAAAGCATCACCAGCACATGGTCTGTGTCAGATATTTTTTTAAGCGTTTCTATTGATATGTTGGTATCAACAAATATCCTGCGTCCTTTTTTCTTTAGCTCTTCCAAAATCTGAAGTTCCAGAATCTCACATTCTTTTGCAACTCCATCTATCCAGGAGGCATATTCCTCCGGTGTTCTTCGAATAAACTCACGCCAATCCCGAAGGTCTCTGGTATAGCAGAGGCAGGGAAATTCATCCTTATCAAGGGTTTCATCCACCATTTTATCATGATAGTTTTCCTCGCAGGCTATACCGTCATATTTTTCGGCAAGGAGTTTTACCATAGTGGACTTACCCGCGTATGCTGTTCCGATTATGTAGTATATATCATCCATTTAGAATCTCCGTTATCACTTTCCCGTAATCATCGTTTATAAGAAGGTAATTATGATGATCATATCATCAATTCATTTATCATAATCATCTCCATCGGCTGCTCATATCCCGGAATATCTACAACAAAGCCACCGCAATCTTTATAACCCAGCTTTCGATAGAAATGCTGTGCATCCTCATCGACCTGCGTTGATGTCATACCCCTGCCTGCATCTTACCTTTTCATCAAATTTCGATATCGGTAGATGTTTATCAAGTGAATATCATGCTTCTTATCTTGGTTTTCAACAAGTATTATCAATGATTATCTCCTTTTACATTAAACAAAAGCACTGTTTCTTCTTCATTCAGATGATGTACTTCCGGTTTGTATGGCGCAGCCACCGTGTTCCATAGCCTTTTTGCAACATTGTTTTTCTCGTTATATTTGATCTCCCATTTTCCCGGATGTCTTGCCAGAATCATTTGCGCTACATCAAGGGCAAAATGTTTCCTCCGGAATGATGGGAATATAGTAAACTCTGCCATTGTATGATCCGGATTCTGATCGATATTTGAGTACGGACAAAGCATCGCAAATCCTATGAGCACATCATCGTTGTATATGAAATACGCCACTCGCTTCGGATCCGAGAAATAATCATCGAAATGACCGTAATGATAATTGCCGTTTTCATCCATCGGATCATCATAAAATCTTGTCATCTCATAAAGATATTTCTGATTAATATTCCAGAGCAAATCTCTGTCCTTTTTCTGAACAATTTCTAAGCTAAGCATAACTCCATATCATCCTTATATT
Organism: uncultured Lachnospiraceae bacterium; assembly: GCA_902783965.1. Taxonomy (GTDB): domain Bacteria; phylum Bacillota; class Clostridia; order Lachnospirales; family Lachnospiraceae; genus RUG11200. The sequence continues at coordinate 5,565 of CACZSY010000180.1, read as the reverse complement.
TTTCGAGCAGACAATGCGAATATTTTTTCATATCCGATTCTCTGACAATACTTCTCACGTGACTATCTACAACCGGATTCATCTTATCACATCAGTTGCATAATCCCTGCCTCTATTGCTGCAAGTATTGGAAAGCCGACAAGAGTTCCAATCCATTTTCTGATTCTCGTTTTCGTATTAATATATGGCATAAGATCTTCCGTGCCCGGAATGATCCACGCCTTGGTGTGTCCTACCCACCACTCGTCGATAAAAAACCTGTCAAACAGATTCATGATCATAAATAATCCTAAGAGCTGAAGGAAGCCATTCAGGAAGCCATCGACACCGTTATAGAAATATACTACTGCCGGAACTACAGTCAAAAGAGGCAAGAACAATGCTATGCTGGATATCGCAGATGCCTTTTTGATCCTTTCTGCCGTTGTCAGTCCGCATTTTACCACCCTGTCTTTCACATCCTGCTCGTAAAACACAACCAGTCCCACAGGACCATTTGCGATACCAACTACGCATATGAGCAGCAGCCAAAAACACATTATCAATCCTTCAAGTATTATCAACATATTATTCCATCACCTTCTCAAAACTTGATATTCCATCCGGGAACTGAGTATCCAGATTCATATACTCACTCACGGGATCATAAAAATGATCATTTGCGCCACAACTTGTGGATGGGTATATACTCATCACGAGACACGATATCCCAGCCAGCACTATTGAGCTGCTTATCTATTTTAACACGTGCCTTTTCTTCCGGTGTCATAGGCATATCCTTTCTTATTTGCAAATCATCTGATATGAAGTCTATGGTTATATACTAATGTTGATTTTAGCACATTTTTCGATATGATTCATCAAAAATGTTATTTGGCTAAGTCAAAAAAAGACCCTCAGAACTTCTGAAGGTCATTATTGACGCACATCGTCAATTTATTATGTTTTTTGCCGATGTGCGTTGTTAAACACTATATACTACTCAAACAGTTTTTTATTAATATATATGATTTTTACCTAATATGTACACTCCCTTACAGATCCACCAAATAAATCTCTACTCCAATCTGAGTAAAACTACCCTTCTGTGTAATACTGCTGATCTTTGCCTTCAGGAGTTTTCCGGCATCCATGAGTCTGGCAAATACGATATTATCTTTCTCCGGAACATATCCCATTTTCTTACCCTCATCATTTAAGATAATGATCGCATTGCTGTCAAACTTATTATTTTCCCTTTGAAGTGACAGCATATCTCCCACCTTTATCTTCTCCAAAACGGACTTGTCATCCAGATGGGAAGTTCCGGCTACATATGAATCAAAAAGATGTATTTCCTTGATGAGCGGTTTAATAATGTCTCCAAGCTCATGTCCCTGTACAAGAGAGACTAAATTCTGCTGATGTTCGGTTAACTCATTAGCCATGTCATTGTCACTCCCTTCTGCAGAAATCCATTTAATATTTCATCTAACTGCTTGCAATAATCCTCATATTCCTTCAGTTCCCTTCGCAGCTCCTCCTTTTTCAGTAAAACTGCTTCCTCATCCTCCAGCAGGAATTTATACTGATAAGGATCCGTACTTGTGATTTTTCCAATTTCATCTTCAATCTCAGCGATCTTTTCATCAATATCCGGGATTGAAATATCCAGTGTGCCAAGATTAAGTTTGTCAAGAAGAGCGTTCACAAGGATTTCAGTCTCTTCCATTTCTTTAAGATTATTGCAGTTATAAGCAATTATCAATCTCTGCCACAAGCCCTTAAGTTCTTCATTTTCTTCGGTAACCGGATTGATGTCAGGATGTATTTTTTTCACCAAATGATGATAGATTCTCTTGATATTTAGAAGCTCGACTTCAGTAACATGCCCACTTTTCTTTGCAGCTTCATTATCCATGATCATCCTGTTAAGTTTTTCCCTATATTCCGCCAACTCTTTTGCAAGATATGCCTGAAGCGCATTCTGATCGATAGCCTCTCCCCTGTTGGCGAAAATCTGGCAGTATTCGATCGTCTTTTTCTTGCGGATGGATTCCAGTTTCATCTGAAATACTTCCAGGATCAGATCACCAAACTCACGCACATAAGCCTGCTCATACTGAAACGCCTCTTTCTTCACTTCATCCTTTCGGATAAGAAGTTCTTCATATCTCGCATAAGAAGAATTACTTACCTTTACAATCTTGTCACACATTTATTCCACCTCGAATCCATATAAATCTTCATAAATTGCCGTCAGTTTCATATTCCCGATACAGCCATCCTTAAAAAAGTCATCCCTGCTATGGAACCACTTCCCGTCAAAGCAAACATTACACTCATCGCCCTCCATGACAGATTCCAGCTTGTGTTCCTCTTCCTCATAGATGAAGGAAATCTTATGAGGGCTTCTCAGCAGATAATACATATCAAAGAAGTCGAAGAAGTCTTCATCGAACTCGATCAACTTATATAAATCGTCGATCAGCCATTTCATAATGTTCAAATTGCCGAAGAATGCATTATACTTTATCCTCTGAGCGAGGAAATTCTTTGCATACAAATACAGATTCACGGCCTCTTCCGTCTTTCCCTGAGATGTTCTGATCCTTGCCAGTCTCGTAAATACCTCAGGAACAGGATCAAACACATTCTTCATATCTTTAACCTTTGGATACAGTTCTTCTATGATCTGCTCATACTTTGCCTGATCCTTATCAACGAAATATCCATTCTTGTACATATCCGCAATTTTATATGTGGAAACAGGATCTCCTTTTTTCATAAGCTTTGAGAAATACTCAAAAGCTTTCTTATAGTTGCGCTCGCCGGTTCTTCCGTAATACCAGATATAACCAAGGCACTCATAAGCCGGATCATAATCAAAGGTTGCGGCCATCTCATAATACTTCAGCGCAAGATCGAAATGCTTTATCTCATAGTAGTATCCACCCAGATACATCATATCCCTTGGATCATGGTTTTCCTGAATAAGGAAGGTCATAGCTTCCGTAAACATGAAGACCTCTTCTTCAGAAGGATTGTGATTTTCATCAAATGATTCTACAATCTTTTTTGCTTCTTTTACTGTCATGTTCTGTTCCTCACTTGTCATATCAGCCACACGCATAACCGATATCAATTGCAATATCAGCCACTGATTCTTTCTTGGCAAAAGATCCTTACATCTATCTTACACCTCTAGAGTACATAAAATGCTGTCCAATAAAAATACCTCAATAATTACTCTGCTGATGATATTTTGCAGATTAGTGTTACGATTCACAGCTCCTTGTGATCCGCAAGCCACGTTACCGACTTTTTTAATGCCTCTATTGTTTTGGTTTCAAGTACGCATCGGGCATTTCTGCTCTCTGCAAGCTTCAACCTTTCCAAAAGATTGATCTCTCCGTCTCCGAGAGCCAAGTGATTTTTCGGTGGTTTTTCTGAACCGTCATGGATATGAAAATGAATGAGATGCTCCTGACGATCCATAATAAATGGAACATCTTTTTCGCCGATCGCCTTTGAATGTCCGATATCCCATGTCAGACCGAACCTGGGACTTTCAAGAAGATGATCAATTGCCTTTTTTTCATAACTCCTGAATCCATCTGTGTTCTCTATAGCTATCATCACATCACTGTCGCCGATCCATTCTTCACAATTTTCCCGAAAAGCTGTAATAGACTTTATATAAGTGTCAAAATCACGTTCATACATCTGAACCTTCCTATCCGGCAGTGTGATGTATATACCGTGGTTCATGTGCATATTAAGAGTAAGCGGCTGGTTGCTGTCTCCATACTGATCGCGCAAGAATAGTATCTTCTTTGCCACAAGGATAGTCCGTCGTACTGTTTCAAGATATGCATCTGACACAAGCTGATTGAAGTCTGCTATATTCAGATTTTCATCAAGATGGATGGTATAGTAGATTTCTGATCGTTGCGCCATCTTGATCAAGACATCGGTTTGCTCAAGTTTATCTAACTGATACTCCGGATAATTCATATTCAATTCTATAAACTTAAGACCAAGTCTGCTGCAAAGGGCAATATTATCCTCAAGTGTCTTATTTTCAATAAGTGTTGGCATTCCGAACTGTATCATAGCAGCGTCTCCTTGATTATCATATTATCATTTAACCAAAATATCTCCCCATTTCAATTTAATAAATAAATCATAACATAATAATGTCATTTTTTTAAGTCAATATCACGTGGTTTTAAACACTTGTAAGGGAGACAGGGGGTTCTGTGTCTCCCTCTGAACCGTTCCCTGTTCTCATACTGCCTCAAAGCGCAGAATACCGCATTGAGGCAGACAACCAAAAGGGAAAACAACTGCCTCAATAAGCAGATAGCCGCATTGAAGCAGACAACCAGTAGGGAAAACAACTGCCTCAATGCGCAGAATGCCGCATTGAAGCAGACAACCAAAAGGGAAAACAACTGCCTCAATGCGCAGATAGCCGCATTGAGGCAGACAACCAGTAGGAAAAACAACTGCCTCAATGCGCAGAATGCCGTGTAAAACTTCTATTAGTCTCTGGAACGTTAAAACTTCTGGAAGTCTGGAAGGAACCTCAAGATCTCGTCAATTGCTTTCGTATATCACAATCTAGCAAAGATGTTATAACAACGAAAACAACTAAGCCGTTTCTTTCAGATTTTGTAATCCGAGAACTCTTGAAATTTCAGATATCGTTTCTGACAGAAAGTATCTTCTAACAAAAATAATACGGTTTTCTTTGGAAACAGTTCTCAGGAATGTGCTTATGAATTGACTTAATTTTTGTTCTTGTATTCCTGCCATAGAATTTTTGTCCGGCAGACATTCCAAAAGTTTCTGAGACAGCTCTACTATAACTGCGCTTCTCTTTTCCGCCTGCTTTTTTTCTGCCATATTTAAAGCGGTATTCCTGCATATCCTGGCAAGGTAGGCAAAAAAATGCTGCGGCTTTTGCGGGGGTATGGACGCCCATGCTTTCATATAGGTATCATTTTCACATTCTTCCGCATCCTCAATACTGTGAAGAATATGGAACGCAAGTGTTTTCAGCCGTTCGCCGTAACATTCTTTGGTTTGTCTGATAGCATTCTCATCTCGCTTAAATACAGCTCAATGATTTTGTTGTCATCCATTTGATTTCCTCCAAAGGTTTTGCTGGGGTTTTGAAAATCCGGATTCATTACCCTCCACTATTATAGACCGGAAACAGATCATCTGCGTTGCATTATCAAGAAGATTTTCAAAAAAGGCGCATGAAAAAGTCCGTTTTTCTATCCGGTTTCTTTTTCATGCGTCTGCTGTAGACTAATAATAGAATTGGCAGTGAGCAGCCGGCTCTCTGCCAATTCCGTGAAATTTATTATATAATACTATCCATTTTCAGTTTTTGACAAACTCTTCTTAAACCAAAATCTGGTGTTTATGGTTGTTACTCTGCCTTTCTGCTGTATGTAACGTCGTCACCGTAGATCGTTGTCCAGTCGTTCTTCATGGAAACGGCTGTCCAGCCGTTTTCCTCACAGCTCTTACGCATTTTTTCAGCCTTTTCAACGTTGCCGTTCTCTCTTT
>CACZSY010000179.1 GCA_902783965.1 uncultured Lachnospiraceae bacterium | reverse complement strand
TAAAACGTGAAAATATGATGACGCAGGAGGCGTATTCCCGCATCAATGCGCTTGCAGGCAATTTCATCTGCATCTATATCGTTGATCCTTTGACGGGCAGATATCGCGAATACAGCATAACCGATGGTTTTGAAGAATATCTGCTGCCTAAAGAAGGAATGGATTTCTTTGAAAATGTGCGCGAGACGGGAAGAAAACATGTGGCCGAAGAAGATCTTGAAAGATTTCTTTCAATGTTTACGAGGTTAAGCGTTATATCTGAGATCGAACGCAGCGGGATATATATGATATCCTTTAAAACCTGTATTAATAACATGATGAAGTATGTGCAGCTTAAAGCAGCAATGGTAGATGAACCGGATGGAAAAAAACTTGTAGTTGGAATTAACGATATTGATTCTTACATGCAGAAGGAAAAAGAATATGAACAACAGCTTGAGAACGCGCGCAAAGCTGCAGCGACGGATGCGCTCACCGGAGTCAAGAGCAGACATTCCTATCTGAGCGCTGAAGAGGAACTCAACAGACTGATATCAGAAAAAAACGCTCCTGAATTTGCTATAGTTATTACTGACGTTAATGACCTTAAGAAGATAAATGATTCCATAGGACATCAGGCGGGCGACAGATATCTTAAAGACGCCTGCAGGATAATATGCAACACATTTAAACACAGTCCGGTATACCGTGTGGGCGGTGATGAGTTCGCGGTTATCGTAAAAGGAAATGACTATGAGTGCATTGAAGAGCTTATAGATAATCTGAACAGGCATAATCTTGAGGCGTCACGCGGCAACGGCATAGTTATAGCCTGCGGAATGGCGAGATTTGAAGATGATAAGTATGTGGCGGAGATATTCGAACGCGCGGATGCGGATATGTACGAAAACAAGAAAAAGCTTAAGATGGGCAGAGACTAGGTATTTGCCTGGGCTGTCAGCTAAAGCTGACCCGAATCCGGCGCCAAGACCCGCAAGAGAGCCTTGGATAGAAATTATGGATTATTTGAAAGGCGGATCAAATGTTAAATGATCAAAACGAGCGGCAGGGATATACGATAGTTCTTGAAAATATCGGTTCATCAACACCTGACAGACAGAATGCCTCGAACATGTCAACCGGAGATCAGATATATAAGGATATTCCGATCACATCCATAGGATTGAATTATAAACCCGTAAGAAAAGAATCCTTTGATTTCAGCATTCCCGAAAAGATAAAACAGATGAGAAGGATGTACAGATACGGTGGGGATGTATTAACGGATCTTAAGGATAATTTTATAAGACAGGGCAGGTTCATGGCGGATTATGAGGACGAGGCGCCGGTCCAGGGTACGGATAAGCAGTATTTTACGACTTATCATGATCTGAATATCCCGCAGCTGCGGTGGTATTTTACATGGCGAAAATATGTGCGCATGGGTGAATACCGTCCGGTTTCATCTTCATTTGCCTACATGTATATCTATGAACTTCTATGTGGGATCGGAACATCATCACCTCAGGAAACGCTCCTTAAACTTAAGGAATTTGATGAGGGTTACTGCCGTTTCACGACATCCGATCTCAGAATGAGACGTAATCTTAGGAAATGGATGTATGAGTATTCGATAATCCATGATCTTCCGCAGGATATGGTGATTGAGTTCGCTGATAAGGACATTCTGAAAAGGGATAATTCTCTGGATGTTTTAAAGGATCCGGAAAACCATACGGATGATGAGATATTTTCCGCTCTAATATATTTCGCGGATGAAAAACTGCAGAGATCTCCGGCTGTCAATGAGGAAAAAGGCAGAAAACTGTTCGCCGGAGTATGGAGGTTCATATCTGAGAAAAAGAGACTTGAAGGCAGTGATGTGTTTGAGATGTGTTTCGGAAGGAAGATATCTTATACATGGTATCCGCTTTCTAACGCGATATATGTTGATGAGGCTCCTGCATCTGATAAGGATTACGTCCTGAACGGGTGCAGGGAATATCATCTGCGGGACGGTGTATGGGAAGAAGAAGGCTATGAAAAGATAACCTTTGATAAAGAAAGATTCAAAGCGATGGTCAATGACGCGGACAGACTGATCAGAAAAGAGTTAAAGACCGGGCGCTATGTGACAAGAAAAGAAAAAGATAACTGGGCTGAAAGGTATATTGAAGAATATCTGATAAGGGAGAAAAACAAGCCGCAAAAGGCGGCCGTACCGGAGCTTGTCATAGACTTTTCGGAGCTTGAAAGGATCAGAGAAGAAGCCATAACGACAAGGGACAGCCTGCTTACTGAGGAAGAAAAGGCACAAGAAGAATCTGCAGGAACCGACCTGTCAGATATCGGAACTGCAGGAACAGATGCCGAAAGCGGCGGAACGGATGTTGGAACTGACCGGATATCAAAAATTGGAACTGCCGGAACAGATGACGGAACTGTCCGGATGTCAGATGTCGGAAGCGGCGGATCGGATGTTGGAACTGACCGGATATCAAAAATTGGAACTGGCGGAACAGATGTCGGAACCGGCGGATCGGATGACGGATATTATGAAATTCTCGGTCTTATTATGAACGGGCACGAGCCTTATGAACTTATAAAGGCGCTGCATTTGATGCCGTCGATAGTTACGGACAGGATAAATGAAGCTTTTTTTGACAGGGTAGGAGATAATATCCTTGAGTGTGACGGGGACAGGATAATGCTCGTAGAGGATTACAGGGAAGACGTCGAAGAAATGCTTATTGATTAAGAAAAAAGGTTGGGAGATATTTCAGTGAGTGAAGATAGAATAAAGGTACCAAAGAGGATCGCGCAGACTGTTATCAATTCCTTAAAGGGAGGAGTTGTCCCGCGTATCGGTCTGCCATATATCACTGTGGGAAGGAAAAATGAGATTCAGGCTTTGCTGCATGATGTTGACATTATCGCGGACGGCGGGGCGTCTTTCAGATTTATCGTGGGAAAATACGGTTCGGGTAAGAGCTTTCTGATCCAGACGATAAGAAATTATGTGATGGACAAAGGATTTGTTGTTGCGGACGCGGATCTTTCTCCGGAAAGAAGGCTTCAGGGAACAAGAGGTCAGGGACTTGCGACTTACCGCGAACTCATAGGCAATCTTTCGACAAAGACGAGACCTGAGGGCGGCGCCCTGACTCTGGTGCTTGACCGGTGGATAAACAGCGTTCAGACACAGACACTTCAGGAGACCGGACTTGAATTCGGAGATCCCGGTCTTGCCAAAGAGGTTGATAAAAAGATCTATGCCGTCACGCTGCAGATAAGCGAGATGGTGCACGGATATGAATTCGCGTCGCTTATCTCCAGATACTATCACGCCTATCTTGACGGTGATGATGAAATGAAGATGAAGATAGTACGCTGGTTTCGCGGTGAGTACAGTCTGAAACGGGAAGCGAAGGAAGAACTCGGCATAAATATCATCATAACGGATGATGACTGGTATGATTACCTGAAATTATTCGCGGTATTTTTCCGCCTTGCCGGATATCTCGGAATGATGATCATGATAGATGAGCTGGTAAATATCTATAAGATACCCAATTCGATAACGAGACAGTACAATTATGAAAAAATGCTTACCATGTACAACGATACGCTGCAGGGAAAGGCAAAGTATCTTGGCATAATAATGGGTTCGACTCCACAGGCGCTTGAAGACAGGAGACGGGGCGTTTACAGTTATGAAGCGCTGCGTTCAAGACTTTCGCAGGGGAAATTCCAGGGGGAGAACATGCATGACATGTTTGCACCGGTAATCTGTCTTGAACCCCTGACGCCGGAAGAAATGCTTGTTCTGTGCGAAAAGCTTTCGGACATGCACGCCGGACTGTATCAGTATGATAGAAAGATCACGACGTCACAGCTTGGAGGTTTTATAAGCCTGGAGTACTCGAGAGTGGGCGCGCAGCAGAATATAACTCCGAGGGAGATCATCCGTGATTTTATTGAGTTGTTGAATCTGATGTATCAGAAACCTGATGTTGATATGAATGTTTTATTGGGCTCGCAGGAATTTACTTACGCGAAGCCTGAAGCCGTATCTGATGAGGCGGAAGCGGGCTTTCTTGAGTTTACTCTATGAGATAGGAACAGTTTTTTGGAGTTTGAAATATGAATGTGTTTGACAGATATTCTCCATTTATACAAGATTACATATATCGTTCCGGTTGGCAGATGCTTCGCGGCATACAGAACGCCGCGGGAGACGCCATATTCGGAACGGATCAGAATGTCCTTTTGACAGCTTCGACCGCTTCCGGAAAAACGGAGGCGGCATTTTTTCCTATACTGACCCTGCTTGACGAGAATCCGTCGTCAAGTGTGGGAGTACTGTATATTGCTCCGTTAAAAGCGCTTATCAACGACCAGTTCATAAGGCTTGACGGGCTTTGCGAGGAAGCGGGGATAACGGTTACGAAATGGCATGGAGACGCCCCGCAGTCTGCCAAAAGAAAGCTTTTAAAGAAACCGTCGGGAATCCTGCAGATCACTCCGGAGTCGCTCGAATCCCTGATGATCAATAAACACATGGAGATACCGTCTCTTTTCGGAGATCTCCGTTTTATAGTGATAGACGAGATCCACTCGCTGCTTCGCGCGGACAGGGGACTGCAGACATTTTGCCTCATAGAAAGACTCTGCAAGCTTGCGGGCTGCGATCCGCGAAGGATTGGTCTTTCGGCAACCATAGGCAATCCCAAAGCGGCAGGAGAATTCTTAAGCGCAGGAAGCGCAAGGGGAACGGTCATACCCGAATTTGACAGGGGAAAAGAAGTCTGGAGACTGTATATAGAACATTTTTATAAAGAGAATCTGTCGGACGATGATAAGAAGCCCACCGAAGGAGCAGAGAAGGGATCCGGCATCCTCCGGTCGGAGGATGCCTTATCGGAAAGCGGGAATCTGCGGAATTTCGGAACACAGTCAGGAACAGGAACACAGTCAGAAGAAGGAACGCAGTCAAGAGCAGGAACGCAGTCAGGAGCAGGAACGCAGTCAGGAGCAGGAACGCAGCAGGAAACCGGTTCAAAGAGAATTTATAAGGCACCGGAGGCTGCGGATCCGGGGTTCGGGTTTATATATGAGAATACGGTCGGAAAGAAATGTCTGATCTTTACCAATTCCAGAGAGGAATGCGAGACGGTATGCCAATGCTTAAGGCAGTACTGCGAAGCTAATCATGAGCCGGACAGATTCCTGATACATCATGGCAATCTTTCGGCGTCATTCCGTGAAAGCGCGGAAGAGGAAATGAAGGACGATGAGTCTCTGATATCGGTATGCGCGACGGCAACGCTTGAGCTGGGTATTGATATCGGAAAGCTTGAAAGGGCGTTTCATGTAGACGCGCCGTTCACCGTATCGGGATTTTTACAGAGGATGGGAAGAACCGGAAGAAGAGGCAATCCTTCGGATATGTGTCTTGTGATGCGTGAAGATCATCCGGAACCGAGGGCGCTTATGCCGGAAATGATACCCTGGTATCTGATCCAGGGCATAGCCCTTGTGCAGCTTTATATAGAGGAAAGGTTTGTCGAGCCGCCGAGAACCGACCGCCTGCCTTACAGCCTGCTTTACCATCAGACCATGAGCACGCTTGCTTCCTGCGGTGAGATGACGCCTGCGCAGCTTGCGTCAAGGGTGCTCACGCTTTCATGCTTTAAAAGGATCACACAGGAGGATTACAGACTGCTTCTTTTGCATCTTATAAAGACCGACCATATCAACAGAACGGAAAACGGCGGTCTGATAGTAGGACTGACGGGAGAGCGCATAGTTAATAATTATAAATTTTACGCTGTATTTCAGGAAAATATAGAATATTCCGTACGTTCGGGTTCGGAAGAACTCGGTACAATAGTTAAGCCGCCGCCTGTCGGCGACAAGATAGCCATTGCCGGAAGGGTATGGATAGTGGAGGAGGTCGACCACAAAAAAAGGACGGTATACTGTACTCTCGTTAAAGGAAATATTCCCGCGTATTTTGGGGATGTTCCTGGAGATATCCACACTCATGTCCTTGAAAAAATGCTCGGGGTTCTTTGTGAAGCTTCAAAAGGAAAGACATATCCTTATCTGTCAAAAAGGGCTGCGTTAAGACTTTCGGAAGCAGAAAAATGTTTTGAGATGTCCGGTATGGAGAATAAAGTTCTGGTCTATCTGGGCGGAAATATGTGGGCGCTTTTCCCTTGGCTGGGCAGTTACGCCTTCCTTGCACTGGAAAGATTTATAAAGATCCGCTGCGCGAAGAGACTGGGGCTTAAAGGACTTAATCCGTCAAGGCCATATTATATGATGTTTACGATGAATGCGGATAAAGAGGAGTTTTTCAGAGTAGTTAAAGAAGAAGCCGCCAAAGGGATAGATCCGCTCGAACTTGTTTATCCTAAGGAAGTGCCTGTATTTGAAAAATATGATGAGTATGTTCCACCGGAGCTTATAAGGAAAGGGTTTGCATGCGGAGTGCTGGATGTTGAGGGGATGAGAAAAAGGATATCGGATTGGTAAAATAAGAACCTGAATTTGCATGCGGAGTGTTGGATGTTGAGGGGATGAAAAATAGGATATCGGATTGGTAAATGATTAGGAATATAGGATAATTGAAATGTTGCGGAATATTGACAGTATTTTCCAAAAAATACTATACTATTTTTCTATAGTATAGTAGAATAAGAAATCAGAAGAGATTTTTTTCTATTGCGAAGTTTATGAACTGTTGCGGAGAGGAAAACACCATGAATATAGTACGTAAAGCTGAACAACTGGTAATTGTCAGGGTTATCCGTTCGGGACTTGTCAATATGATACCGGTGCTTCTTATAGGAGCGTTCGCGCTGGTGCTTAAGACATTTCCGGTCGAGGGATACCAGAGTTTTATGAACGGTCTTGCGGATGGCTTTTTTATCGGTTTTTTTGATATGATAATAAATGCCACCTTTGGAGTTATGTCCGTTTATATGACGCTTTTTATCAGTAATGCCTACATGAATCTCAGAGCGGAGCACGAGGTTCCGCTTACCGGTTCGGCGGCATCATCTATCCTTTGCTTTTTCATACTTGCCGGCGCCGGCTCACAGGGCTTTGGCATGGACAGTCTGGGTTCAAAATCCATGTTTCTGGCTATCCTTACAGGACTCGGAGCTACTTCTTATTACCTTAAGCTGTACAAAAAGTTAAGCGCGGGAAGGATCAATTCGATATTATCAAAAGGCGCGGATAAAGATTTTAACAGGATGCTTTCAACCGTTGCTCCGATCCTGATAGTCGCGGTTACATTTGCCCTGTTTAACGCACTGGCGGCGCGGATATTTGACGTGTCTTCATTCAGGGAACTGTTTATCAGGATGCTTAACAGGATATTCAGGGGAAACGGAATAGGCTTCTTTAAAGGCTTCTTCTTTGTGATGCTTTCGTCTGTACTCTGGTTCCTCGGCATACACGGAAGCGACACCCTTGAAGGAGTAATGCAGGAATATTTCGTGCCGGGACTTGTTAAGAATCAGGAGGCTGTTGCGGCAGGGCTTGAACCGACACATATACTTCCGAAACAGTTTTTTGACTGCTTTGTACTTATGGGAGGATGCGGAGCGACCATATGTCTTCTGCTTGCGATACTTATATTTTCACGAAATAAGAGCAGACGCAGGCTAGGAACGGCGGCAGCGTTTCCTATGCTGTTCAATATAAACGAGCTGATGGTGTTCGGTCTTCCGATCATTTATAATCCTGTAATGCTCATACCGTTTCTTATAACGCCGCTGGCCTGCTATACCAGCGCCTTTATCGCGACCAGCGCCGGACTGGTTCCGGTGATCACGGGTGACATAGAGTGGACGACGCCGGTAATACTGGGAGGTTATTTCGCGACGGGAAGTGTTGCGGGAAGTCTTTTGCAGGTATTTAATATCATAATGGGCGTGCTGATATACGCTCCGTTCGTACGGATGCTCGACCGCCAGACCGAGGAAGAGGCTAAGAGAGTATTCGAAGATTTTGTCAGATACTTTAAAGAAAATGAGATAGAGCTTGCGGACAGAAGCCTTATCTACCAGCAGGATATCTACGGGGAATTTGCCAGAAACCTGACTGCTGAATTGAAAAACAATATCAGAAAGAGCTTCAGTATGCATTATCAACCGCAGTATAATCATGACGGAAAGTGCGTAGGTGCCGAATCGCTGCTGCGTTGGATAAATCCGGTATACGGCTTTATGTATCCGCCGCTTCTGATAAAGCTTGCGCAGGACGGAGGATTCCTGCCGGAGCTTGAAGAAGAGATCATGCTTCGTGTCCTTGATGAAGAAGAAAAGGTTAAAGAAAAATACGGCGAGAACATTAAGATTTCCGTTAATATAACGGGAGTGACCGTTGTAACGGACAGATTCCTCCAGTTCTGCAGACAGCTTAACGAAAAGAAGCATTTTGCAGAAAAAAATGTCTGTATTGAAGTTACGGAGCAGGCAACGCTTGCTTTCAATGATAAGACTGTAGAGGCCCTGAAAGAACTTCGGGAGATGGGCTTAAAGCTTGCGATCGACGACTTTTCAATGGGTCGTACTTCTATCAATTATATGAAGAACAATCTATTTGACATAATAAAGCTCGATGGCTCTCTTGTAAAAGGACTGCTTTCCGAGGATAACAGCCTTGAGATCGTTACATCTATTCTGCAGCTTGCGGATTCTTTGCATATGATGGTTATAGCGGAATTTGTGGAGACTGAGAAGCAGAGAGATATATTGCACGATCTGGGATGCGACTGCTATCAGGGCTGGTTGTATTCACCGGCGAAACCGCTGTGATTAAATGTGTGAATTTCGTATGTTTTTGCAGGATTTCGGGAGCACCGACCGACCTGCCGCACGAGCTTGAAAAACTGAGGTGGCGATACAAATAGTGCGAAGAGATCTGTTATCAAGGGATCAAAATACCTTTTGTCCCCCAACATTATATGATATGAACAGAGCAGCACCCCTTTCACTTTGTGGAAGGGGTGCTGGCTTTATTGTTATGGAAGCTGTTCACAGATCTTCCTGATAAGCGCCTTCCATTGAGCTCGGCTGCGATCCGCCGGAGACTTTATCTTGGAGGGAGATTGTGACTCCCACCAAGACGAATTTGTTATAACTCAC
>CACZSY010000178.1 GCA_902783965.1 uncultured Lachnospiraceae bacterium | reverse complement strand
GGCTTGATTATGAGGACACGAAAGACAAAGGTATACTGTTTGACTGGTTTAAGCAGGAAAAGTATAATGAAGATGGAACGATCGAAAGCAGATATATCAGGATGTTCAGTTTTGAAGACGGAGATATAATAAACGGAAACCTGAGGGAATACAGCGGAGAAGACGGATCAGTTATAAAAGAAGAAAAGAAAGATATCAAGATCGCAAAGGTTACGAACACTGCTCCGTTTGGTCTTAAGGGCTGGAATTATCCGACACTGATCGTCAGGGATGAAATGTTTGACGAAATAGTTGAGATGACTGATTGGAAAAAATACGGACATATCAACGTTGTATACAAAAGCAGTGAAGCGGATAAGCTGCAGGATGAGATAGAAACCCTGTTTTCCGATGTTGAATGCAATATCACAAACAACGATGAAGAGTACCGCCAGATGGATAACCTTGTAAAGCTGATATGTATTTTTCTGTACGGATTTATTATAGTAATCTCGCTTATAGGCGTTACCAACATTTTCAATACCATTACCACCAATATGGAGCTGAGAAAGCAGGAATTTGCGATGTTGCGTTCGGTGGGCATGACAAACAGGGAATTCAATCATATGATATGGCTTGAGAGCGTATTCATGGGAGTTAAATCTCTGCTCTGGGGAATCCCGATAAGCATAATCCTATCGTTTATCATCTATAAGAAAATGATGGCGGATATCGGATTTACCTTCACACTGCCGGGAGCGGCAATGCTCATGGCAGCGGGCGCAGTATTCTTGCTGATATACGTGATCATGCTGTATTCGATGGGAAGGATCAAGACCCTGAATACAATAGAAACGATCAGAAATGAAAATATATGATTCAGCGGTCATAAAGTCACACCACGGGGAAAGCTTGCTTTCCCTCGTGGGGAGGATTGCGAGAGCGTGAAGCGGTGCGTGAATGCGTGTGAAATTGGGAAAACGTAATTTGACACGTAGAGATCAGGCGAAGTAGTGCGTGTGAAACTGGGGAAATGGGATTTGACACGTAGAGATCCAGCGAAGTAGTGCGTGTGAAACTGGGAAAATGGGGTTTGACACGTACTGTCACGAGGCTGTCCACGGAAACCATAGCGGAAATATATAGGAAACACATAGAAGCTATAGGGAAATCATAGGGAAATCATAGGGAAATCATAGGGAAATCATAGGGAAATTACACGGAAATCATATTGAACCCTTAAAAGAAACTAACGAAAAACGAAAACGGAGTGGAAACATAATGAAGATCTTACTTCTCGAAGACAATGAATCAATAGCTGCGGGACTTGTTTATTCTTTTAAAAAGAAAGAATACGAACCGTTTCCGGCGGCAGATATCAGACAGGCAGTGCGGCTTTTGGGGCAGCATTCGGATATCGCGCTTGCAGTGATCGATGTTGCCTTGCCTGATGGGAACGGATTTGATTTTTATAAGAAAGAGATCAAACCGCGTAATATTCCGGCGATATTTCTAACAGCAAGAGATGATGAGGACGATATTGTTAAAGGGCTTGAGATCGGAGCGGAGGACTATGTTACAAAGCCGTTCAGTACTAAGGAGCTTCTTGCAAGAGTTGCCAAGATACTTATGCGCTCTAAGCAGGAGAGAATAGTATGTGTCAAAAATGTGGCATTCAATATGGACAAACAGGAATTGTGTACCGATGGCAGAAAAATTGAACTCACCCCTCTTGAACTCAAGATAACAGGTCTTTTATTTTCTAATATTAACAAAGTTATCACAAGAAATATTCTTCTTGACAGGATCTGGGAGTGGACGGGTAACGATGTTGACGATCACACGGTTACAGTATATATGAACCGGATAAGAGATAAGATAGGTTCGGATATTATTGTAACAGTAAAAGGCATGGGATACAGGATCGATGAACAATAAAATCAGGTTGAAAAAATATATCGTTCTTATGGCGGCTTTGGCGGTGGCTCTCCTGGCGGGCAGTATATTTTTAAATGTTTTTGAATACCGCAGATATACTGAGAATTATAATAAAAAGCTTGTACTGCTCATTGCAGTTGTACAGGAGAAATATCCGGAAGTGACCGAAGAAGAGATCATAAAGCTGTTGAACGGCGACGCCGAAACCGAAGCAGGAACAACAAAGCCGGCCGACGGCGATGCCGAAACCGAAGCAGGAACAACAAAGTCGGCCGACGGCGACGCCGAAACCGAAGCAGAAACAGCAAAGCCGGCCGACGGCGGAGATAATACTCAAAGCATCGAAAAGGCGATTAAACTGCTTGAAAAATATGGGATAGACATTTCCAAGGATTCGGTGATCGTTGAAAATGAGAGAGAACATTTTAAATATTTGTTGATCAATGAAGCCGTGATAATGGCGGCATTACTTATGATCATTCTGATATTTCTTAAATTTGACAGGGATAATTCGAAGGATATTGCTGAGATCACCAATATTATTCAGCAGATCAACAAAAGAAATTATGAGCTTGGGATCGATTCGGTCACAGAGGACGAGCTGTCAATCCTTAGACATGAGATTTATAAGACGACGATCACGCTGCGTGAGGCGGCCGATAATTCCGATTCGGCTAAGCGAAAACTGAAAAGGTCGCTTGAAGACATTTCCCATCAGCTTAAGACGCCGCTGACCGGAATTTTGGTGATGCTTGACAATATGATCGATGATCCGGAGATGGACAACGATACAAGGGAGATGTTTATAAGAAATATAAAAAGAGAAATACTTAATATAACATTTCTTGTTCAGTCTTTGTTGAAGCTTTCAAAATTTGACACCAATACGATAAGCTACAGCAAGGAGCTGACAGATGTGGGAGAAATAATAGCAGACGCGGTTAAAAATGTTTCTGCGCTCTGCGACCTTAAGAATGTGAAGATCGAGATCTCAGAACCGGAGCCGGTGATCATCATGTGTGATCCGCACTGGCAGAAGGAAGCGATCACCAATATTATAAAGAATTGTCTGGAGCATTCCGATGAGGGTGGAAAGATCAGGATTGATTGTGAACAGAATAAGGTTTATTCAATGATCAGAATAGCGGATAACGGCAGCGGGATTTCTGCCAAAGATCTGCCACATATTTTTGAACGTTTTTATAAAGGAGAGAATTCATCTTCAGACAGCGTGGGAATAGGGCTTTCCCTGGCAAAAGCGATCATTAACGAAGATAACGGACAGATAAGCGTTGATTCGGATGGAAACGGGACAACATTTACAATTAAATACGGAAAGGAGATTTAGGTCTCCTTCCTTTTTTTATGTATAGAACTTTATATTGTGGGTAAATTATATAGAAGAAAATCCAAAAAGGTGGGGAGAATGATGAGATCAAATAATTTTTATATCAGCAGCATATCTGTCGTTGTCGCGCTGGCTGTTGTTGCCCTTACTGCATATGGTATCAATACCGAGAGGGAAGGAACGGAATACAAGCGGGAGAGCAGCGTTGAAGATCAGAGTTCCGTTAAAGAGATAAGGGAGCAGCTCGCAAAGGCGGATACCGATGACAAGACAGCCGCTCAAGCAGGAGCAGATGATAAAAGCCAGCAGGCGGGAGCAGATGATAAAAGCCGGCAGGCCGGAACAGATGATAAAAGCCAGCAGGTGATCGCTGCAGATCCTTCCGGCAAGTCAGATACAACTCAGAAGGGAAGCGAACCGGTGTCCGTGACGAACGGGGACAAAGACGGCAAGGACGAGCCTTCTGATGTTAAGACTTCCGCTGATCCGGATAAGGCAACGGACAAGTCGGGACAAGGTGACAAGTCGGATAAAAACGATAAAACGGGGACTTCCGATGCATCGGGGAAAAATGATAAGACCGGAAAAAATAACAAGTCCGGTAAGAATGACAAGTCCTCAGATGGAAGCAAGAAGAAAGACGGTTCAACGCAGACCAGTGTGAATCTTCCAAATTTTAAGGAGGAAGACGGTCTTTCATGGCCTGTATCGGGAAATGTGATAATGACATTTTCCACGGAAAGCGTTGTTTATTATGAAACCTTGGGGCAGTTTAGGGCGAGTGACAAGATCCTCATAGGAGCCGAGGAGTCGGAACCGGTTCTTGCGGCTGCTGACGGAATTGTGACAAAGGTTGAAAGCGACAGGGAAAGAGGCAATTCTGTGACAGTTAATATCGGTAACGGTTTTGAAGTGGTATATGGAGAACTTGAGGATATTAAGGTCAACCAGGGAGATAAGGTAAAAAGAGGCGAGGCATTTGCCAAAGTGTCTGCCGCGTCAGGCTATTATGAAAAAGAAGGAACCAACCTTTATTTCATGGTAAAGGAAAACGGCGAGGCTGTTAATCCGATGTATCTTTTGGACTGACACATTTTTGCCATAGGGAAATATAATATATTATCACAGTGCATTAAGCCCGGTCCTATTGCGAAGTATTTTGATCTTAAAGCGGATCGCAGCCGCGCTCAGTGGAAGGCGCTTATCAGCGCCGGGCGCGGCGCGGCAAGAACGCCGATGGCGTTCTTGAATTTTACTCAGGAAGGGTCTGCCGCCCGCCGTTGAAGACGGCAAGGGCGTCAAGGGTGTTCGAGAAAATTTTTCAACAGCATTTCCGGAATAAGTAAAGGGAGTTTTTGAATCCCGAAAAACCGGAAATAGTAGAAACATTTCGCTTCGCTCAATGTTTCTTTGATTCTATCGCGCCATGCGTCGCGCGAACCGACTGCAAAGATTTCTTCGAAATCTTCGCAATATATGAAGAAATTTCTGAATTCAAAATAATAGATAGGATCGGTGCTTAGTGACACATTTCAGAAGAAAAAACTCATCGGATGTCGGAAATGTCAAAGGCTACATACTCCGACCGGAAGCCTTGGATATAAAGGAGCCGTATTGCTTTTGCGGATTGTATATCATTTATATCAGGGATCAACAATGCTTTCGGGACGGTAGATAATAACAGCCGGCATTTCATTCTTGATAAATATTTAGTCCCTTATCTGTTCTCGTGAGTATGATGACCGCGTCATTTTAGCGGCCGGGGAGTGAAAATGACGTCTGATGACATAGATCAAACAATAGGAACAGCTCCCGGCCGTTTAACATTAAAGTTAATGACAGGGAGCTGCTGTTTTAATGAAGCGCCGGAACCGGCTCAGGGTTACTTTGCTGTGGCGGCTTCGGGATATTTGGTATACATTATCTTTAAAAGTATAGGCGTCATTATTGAGGACACCATGATGAGGACGATGACCGGAGTAAAATAATTGGGAGTGAGCAGCCCGACCGACAGTCCTTTCTGTGAAACGATCAGGGCGACTTCACCTCTTGTCATCATTCCGATGCCGATCTTTATGCTTTCTTCTCTTTTAAAGCGGCAGAGCCGGCTCATGAGATAGCAGCCGATTATCTTTCCAAGCAGCGCCGCGAGCACAAATCCTATTGTAAATTTCAGCATCCCAAGAGAAAAGCTGTCAATGCTTGTCTTTAGCCCGATACTTGCGAAAAATACGGGACCGAAGAGCATATAAGAATTGATGTCCATTTTTTCAGCTATATAATCCGCGTCGCGGACGTTGCAAAGGATAAGCCCCGCCACATATGCTCCGGTAATGTCGGCGATGCCGAAATATTTTTCGGCAACGTATGCCATTGTAAGGCAGAGAGCAAGACCGAGTACGGGGATACGCCTCTTGTGCTCCCATCTTTTATCCGCCCATTTAAAAATATGATAAGCTATGTAGCCGACGCCGATACAGAAAATAAAAAATAATACCGTGCTTAAGACTACCTTGGAAGGCTTTGAATCGGGATTTTTAAATCCGATGACAAATGTCAGTACGATTATTCCTATAACATCGTCTATGATGGCGGCGCTCAGTATGGTTGTGCCGACGCGACCTTTAAGGAATCCCAATTCCCGGAGAGTCTGGACGGTAATGCTGACAGAGGTAGCGGTCATTATTGTTCCTATAAAAACTGCTTTATAAAAATCCTCGCTGCCGGTCGGCGCAAATCCGTAGAAAAATGAGTACAGGAGATATCCGAAGCCCAACGGCACGAAAACACCCGCGCATGCAATAAGAAAAGCGTTCTTTCCCGTTGCGAGCAGTTCCCTGAAATCAGTCTCAAGTCCTGCCATGAACATTAGGAGGATAACTCCGATCTCGGCCATCTGTATAAGAAAGTCGCTCTGGCTGACCAGTCCCAATACGCTCGGACCGATGAGCAGCCCGGCCACTATCTCGCCGACAACCTGCGGAGCATTCAGCTTTCTTGCCAAAAGTCCGAGAAATTTTGCGGCAACTATAATTATTGCCAGATCTTTAAATATATCTATGGAATTCATTCTAAGCCTTCTTTCGAAAAATTATTTATGCTACAGATTACTATCTTAATCATGAAAACTTACTGTGTCAAGAGGATAAAGAACTACCTTTTCATTGAAGAGAAAATATGTTATAATTTAGATAGAAAATTATTTCCACTATCACAATTATAATAAATGGAGGATTTATTTTATGGAACCAGTTAACAGCATTGATGCCGAAGATGATCAGTTTGCGTATCGTTATGACACACAGCTTCTGATCGACAGAAGGGATGAAGATCTGGATGAAGATGTTATTGCTGATTATATCACTACTCATATAGAAGGTAATTCGCTTATTGCGGCGGGAGACGAAGACCTGATAAAGGTTCATTTCCACACTAATGAACCGTGGAAGCTGCTTGAATACTGCAATTCGATCGGAGAGATCTACGATATTGTTGTTGAAGATATGATCAGGCAGTCGGACGGACTTCCGGGCTGATCGGGCATCATAAAACGATAGTTGCTTAAATTCAGAAATTAAATAGCATTATTATTTTACAGGGAACATTATTGACATAAGTCACAAATAAAGTAGAATAACAGCCGGCGTATGTCAAAAATGCCGGCTGTTGTGTTTCTTATCATGCACACGGGGTGCGCAGGGAAGATTCCCGGCTGACGCCGGGCGCACCCCGGCGCAGGCGAGCAGGCTCGATAGAACACGGGGTTCGCAGGGAAGATTCCCGGCTGACGCCGGGCGCACCCCGGCGCGGGCGAGCAGGCTCGATAGAACAAAATTTTTTTCATAAGATTACATAAAATAATATTGACATAAGTCAGAAATAAGAGTACTATAATAACTGACATATGTCGGATACATTTCGGATAGAGATGACCTCCGCCTCTTGGCGAAGCGTAGACGGGGCAACAGCACTCCGTTTCGGTCGGTGTTGGACAAACGTCCATCGAACGTTTTGCACCTTGAATCCGGCGCTAAGTCTCAGTCTCGAGATGTGAGACATGAATTGCGGTCTAACTGAGTGACAGATCAGCAGTCAGGCGAAAAATAATGATCAGAGCACTTGTCCGGAATCTTATAATAACAGGGAATCCGGTAAGATTTACAGTCGTCATGTAAGGGTGGTCAGCGCTTAGGGAGTCAGCGGATCAAATGATGATAGGGAGAGATTATAAAATATGCCGAGAAAACAGAGATGCAGAAGAATCGCATGCTTTCCGGACTACTGGACATTTACTTCTCCGGAGGGAGAGTGTGCAGATGAAATTGTTCTTACTATAGATGAATTTGAGACGATACGTCTTATAGATTACGAAGGAATGACACAGGAACAGTGCAGTCAGAAGATGGATGTGGCGAGGACAACCGTCACGGATATTTACAATAACGCCAGAAACAAGTTGTCGGCGATGCTGGTCGAAGGACGTCCGCTTCGCATTTTCGGCGGGAGTTACAGACTAGATGAAGAATTAATTGCAGATGTTAATGAGAAGGGAAGCGGAGTAATGAGAATTGCAGTAACTTATGAGAACGGAGAGATATTCCAGCATTTTGGTCATACAGAGCAGTTTAAACTTTATGATGTTGAAGACGGAAAGATCGTGGCAGAGCAGATCATGGATACTGATGGAAACGGACATGGTGCTCTGGCAGGATTGTTAAAAGTAGCCGGAGTTGATGCACTCATCTGCGGCGGTATCGGGATGGGAGCGGTAAATGCTCTTGCACATGCGGGGATCAGGCTTTACGGACAGGTTACCGGAAATGCCGATGCGGCTGTAGCTGCTCTGCTTGAGGGCAGGCTTGATTACAGCGGTGAGGCAAATTGCGATCATCATGGTCACGAACATGCCTGCGGCACTGATGAAGGAAATAAAGAAGGCTGCGGCGGGCATGCTTGCGGCGAACATGAGAAAGAACATGAATGCGGACACGGCGAGGGCTGCAGGAGCAACTAAGCTGATATCCGGCATGAAAATAACTAAACAGAATGATATTAGGGCGGTGGAATACACCGCCCTTTTCATATGCACAGGGGCAGCGAGGGAAAACGTATTCACAGGGGCAGCGAGGGAAAAAATATACACAGGGATAGCGAGGGAAAACGTATTCACAGGGGGCAGCGAGGGAAAATCGTGTTAAAAAATAAAAAAAGGGTTGCAATTACCTTGATAAGATGTTATTATTAGCTCACAACATAGTAATGAAAACTACATCACAGAATGAATAAAACCGTAAAAAGCAGATATAATAATAATGAATTGTGAAAACGGAAGATTATGTCTAAGACTTAATTCGCATCATGCCGACCGGGCCGGCGCCCGGCTGAGGCAGGTGGGCACCGCATATTATAAAAGGAGGGATTAACTATGTCAGTCAGAGGATTCAGGATAAAAGATCCGGGAAGCGCCATCACACATTTTATAGGAAGCGCAATGGCTTTGATATTAGCAGCTCCGCTGTTGATCAGAGCGTCATATACCCATGAAATGACAACTGTCATTTCATTGGCGGTATTTATAGCAAGTATGTTTGTCTTATATACGGCAAGTACGGTCTATCACACTTTTGACATAAATAAGAAAGTGAATCTAAGACTTAAGAAATTTGACCACATGAGCATCTATATACTGATAGCCGGTTCATATACGCCTATCTGCCTTGTGGTTCTCGGAAAGCAGAAGGGTATCGGAATGCTGATCCTTATATGGAGTATGGCATTATTGGGAATTTTCTTCACTGCCTTTTTTGTGACATGTCCTAAATGGCTTTCTTCTATTATATATATAGTGATGGGCTGGACCTGTGTTCTTGCTTTTGGAAGTATTTTTAATGCGTTGAGCGCGGATGCCTTCGGATGGCTGCTTGCAGGCGGTCTGATATATACGATAGGCGGCGTAATATATGCTTTAAAACTGCCGATATTCAACAACAAGCATAAAAATTTCGGATCACATGAGATATTCCATCTGTTCTGCCTCGGCGGCAGCCTGTGTCACTTCATACTGATGTATTCATTTGTGGCAAGGCTGTAATTGAGACGGAAGTATATTAATTAGAGGCAAGGCTGTAATTGAGACGGAAGTATATTAGAAATGAAAGCCGGATATTAACGTAAAAACGGGCAGCGGGTAAATACCTGCTGCCCTGTCGTATGCACTTTTTATGCACTTATTTTTCTTTTTTTGTGGAAGATTTCTTTTTGCTGACCATGGATATAAGAATGCATATAACAAACGCTGTTATTATCATTCCGGAGTGGCAGTAGCCGAAATCTTTTATGTGTCCTTTATCATGTGAACTGAGTTCTACAAAGTCGGTTATTGTTTTGATCAGGATGATCACCTGAAGAAGTGCCGGTATAAAGGCGAATCTCTTTGCTTTTGTCCAGATCATGATAATGATCAGCACTGCAAATGATATAACAAGTATAGTGGCAAGATAGCTCTTGTCGAAAATTTCTGCTGCATCAAGAAAACCCAGGTTCTGAAATTCGATGCCACATGATCCATAGTATTTATCTGCCCAGTCCCCGATAATACAACATGGGATTATCATGACCTGAAGTATTGTTTCTAGAATTCTTAATATAAGTAATGTTATTTTCAAGATTATGCCTCCTTGGGAGAATTTTTGTTAGAATAATTGTACCATATCTGTTCGTGTAATGAAAAGGGGTAAAAGAAAATACTAGACGTAAAAGTGCCAGAAAAAAGCCCTGATGTAGAAGTGCCAGAAAAAGCCCTGATGTAGAAGTGCCACAAAAAAGTCCTTGCATCTGCTGAAAAAATGTGTTATGATTCTGAATTGTGAGACGCAAAAAAATCCTTGCTCTTAACAGAGTTTAAGGGCCAAAAGACCAGAAGGAGGTGCAGACAACTATGAACAAGTACGAGTTAGCTTTAGTTGTTAGTGCGAAAATCGAAGATGAAGCAAGAACTGCTACAGTAGAAGAGGTAAAGGCACTCATTACCAGATTCGGCGGTACCATCACAGATGTTGCTGACTGGGGTAAGAAGAAGTTGGCTTACGATATCCAGAAGATGTCAGAAGGCTACTATTACTTTATTCAGTTCGATGCTGAGCCAACAGCTCCGATTGAGATCGAATCAAGAGTTCGTATCAAGGAGAATGTCATCAGATTCTTATGCATTAACAGGGAGTCTTAAAAAGGAGGAGTTCCTGGATGAACAATGTAGTTTTAATGGGTCGTTTGACACGTAACCCGGATGTGAGATATTCACAAGGCGAGAATTCTATGGCAGTTGCCAGATTTACGCTGGCGGTTGACAGAGCATACAGCAGAAAGAAAGACGAGAATTCAACAGATTTTATCAGCTGTGTTGCTTTTGGAAAGACGGCAGAGTTTGCGGAAAAGTATCTTAAGCAGGGAACCAAGATAGCCCTTTCAGGAAGGATACAGACCGGAAGTTATACCAACAAGGATGGAAATAAGGTATATACTACCGATGTTGTTGCGGAGAATGTGGAATTTGCGGAGAGCAAAAATGCTGCCGGCGGTTCGGACAACGGCGGTTATAACGGCGGAAACGGCGGTTATAGCAACGGAAACAGCGGTTCGGGAAACGGCGGATACAATGATTACAACAATGCTCCGGCGAAGGAAGCGCCTGCAGGCTTTATGAACATTCCTACGGGACTTGAAGAAGAATTGCCGTTTAACTAGAAAGCAGACACAAAATTTATAGGAGGTAATGAAGATGCCATATAATAAGAATGACAAGGGCGACGGACAGATGAAGAGAAGACCGTCAGCTACCCGCAGAAGAAAGAAAGTATGCGTTTTTTGTTCTGATTCAGATGCAGCTGTAATTGATTATAAAGATGCTAACAAGTTAAAGAGATATGTGTCAGAGAGAGGTAAGATCCTTCCTAGAAGAATTACCGGAAACTGCGCAAAGCATCAGAGAGCGCTCACTGTTGCGGTTAAGAGAGCAAGACATATCGCTATTATGCCATATACAGTTGAGTAGTTATAGATCATAGTTTTGGATCAAAGAGCATAGATCAAAAAAGCTCCCGGAAGTTAAACTCCGGGGGCTTTTTTTAAACTCTCTCTTTAATTGGATAAAGGGATATGTTATAATATAATTTAGTAAAAATTTTAATGTATTAGGAGGATGCAATGAAAAGAGTAAGAAGTATTACAAGTATTATTCTGTCATTTGTTCTTGTATTGACGGCTATGTTTGCTTCAGTTGGAACACTGACTGCAAAGGCAGCAGACGGCGTTACCATCATTTTCCATTATCTGCGTTCTGACGGCGCTTATGCCGATTGGGATATGTGGATCTGGGAAGATACCGGCGAGGGAACAGCAAATGCTTTCACAAAGGAAGGCGATAAAGGAATGGAGCTTTCATATAAGGTAGCTCCGTCAACACAGAAAGTTGGATTCCTTGTAAGAAAGCCTGACTGGTCGGAGAAGGACACAGGCGACGACCGTTTTGTTGAAATTGGCGGTGCGACTGAGGGAACGATCAATGTTTATCTTAAGACGGGTGAGGCCAAGTTTGACACCGTATTTGGCGACGATGTGAAGATGGATGACAAGATCATCAAAGCTTACATTGACGGCGAAGACTATCAGGTAGTAAAGGCAGAGATGTCAAAGGCTCCTGATGATCCGAACGGAAAGTATGAGATCAAATGCGGAGATAACAAAGTTGAGATCGACAGCGCGTCTGTTGACGGCAGTGTTGTAAGCATCAAGCTTAAGAACGCGCTTGATCCGCTGATGACTTATATGATCTCATATAACGGCATGGAAGCGATTGCCGTTAAAATGCCGGATTTCTACTCAACCAAGGCATTTGAGGACAAGTATACTTATGATGGAAATGATCTTGGCGCAAATTACGCGAAGGACAAGACTGTTTTCAAGGTTTGGGCTCCTACCGCCAGTGAGATGACCCTGAACCTGTATGATAACGGTGAAAAGACAGAGGGCGAGAACGTTGAGCAGATCAGCATGACACTTGGTGAAAAAGGTGTATGGTCTGTGGAAAAGAGCGGAGATCTTAACGGAAAGTATTATACATATACCGCACTCTTCCCTAATGGAAACAAGGCTAAAAATGTAGTGGATCCATATGCCAGAACAGTAGGTGTTAACGGTGACAGAGGAATGGTTATCGACCTTGAAGCTGCATCACCGGCAGGTTGGGCGCAGGATACAAGGTGTACAGTTTCAACACCTGTTAACCTGTTTATTTACGAGCTTCATATAAGAGATTTTTCAAGCCATGCAGATTCGGGAATACCGGCAGAACATGTAGGAAAATATCTTGCATTTACAGACAAAGGAACAAAGACTCCGAACGGAACTCCTACAGGTATCGACCATCTGGTAGATTTGGGAGTTAACGCAGTACATATTCTTCCTTCTTACGATTTCGGTTCAATTGATGAGACTGCTTCAGAAGGAAAATACAACTGGGGATATGATCCTAAGAACTATAACGCACCAGAAGGTTCTTACTCAACAGATCCGTATCACGGAGAAGTAAGAGTTAAAGAATACAAGCAGATGGTACAGGCACTTCATAATGAAAATATCGGAGTGGTAATGGATGTGGTTTATAACCATACACAGTCATCATCTTACTGCTTCAACAAACTTGTACCGAATTATTTCTTCAGACCGAATTCAAATGCTTCAGGCTGCGGTAACGATGTAGCAACAGAGAGATCAATGGTCAGAAAGTTCATCGTTGATTCGGTTGTTTACTGGGCTGAAGAATATCATCTTGATGGATTCAGATTCGACCTTATGGCAATCCTTGATGTTGATACAATGAATGCCATAAGAGCAGCAGTTGATAAGATCGATCCTACTATTGTTCTCTACGGAGAAGGCTGGTGGGCATCAGCTCCTAAGTGGACAAAAGAAGGCGTAAAGGGTTCGCTTAAGGCTGACACAAAGCTTCTCAATAACATCGCCGCTTTCTCTGACGATATCAGAGACGGTATCAAGGGAAGCGTATTCAATGCAAAGGAAAAAGGTTACGCTAACGGTAATATAGGAAAGAGAAGTCCTGTACTTAAAGGCGTTCTTGGTAATCAGGATTGGGCACCGAATCCTACACAGTGCGTTAACTATGCGGCATGTCATGATAACAATACATTATGGGATGTGATCAACACCTCCAATGCAGATGATCCGGAAGATGTAAAGATCAAGCAGAATCTCATGGCGGCAGCGATTTATATGACAGCACAGGGTATTCCGTTTACACTTGCCGGAGAAGAGCTTCTTCGTACAAAGTCAAGATATGACAATGACGGAAATTTTGTAAAGTTTGATGAGAACAGCTATGCGTCACCGGATTCGGTAAACGCGATCGATTACACAAGACTTGAGAAATATCCTCAGGTTTATGAGTACTATAAAGGACTTATAGCTTTAAGAAAAGCTCATGCAGGATTCAGAATGACTACAGCTGATGATGTTAATAAGTACCTTACATATCCTGATGATATTCAGAAGGGTGTTATAACATACTCTATCAAGGGCGCTCCGAACGAAGTATCAGATGAGATATTTGTAGCATACAACCCGCTTTCAGAAGAATATAAAGTAACACTTCCTGAAGGAGAGTGGGATATCCTTGTAAATGGTGAAAAAGCAGGCACAACTTCTCTTGGAAAAGCTTCCGGTGAAGTATCGCTTACTCCGCTTTCAGCATATGTATTCGTAAAGGGTAAGCTTGCTCCTGAGAAACTTGAGAGTGATTTTGTTAAAGGTGCAAAAACACCTGCTTCAAATCCTTCATCAAGCAGCACTTCATCAACATCAAGCAGTACAACGTCAGAGGATGAGGAAGGCGGAAACGGATTAAAGATATTCTTCATCGTTGTGATCGGCGTTATCGCAGTAGTATTTATCAAGAAAAAGGTAAGCAATTAAATAAACTGTTTTAACCGGGCAGGAGGGGGGTATGATTTCCCCTCCTGTTTATGCACACGCCCGGCGTAAGGAAAGTGTCAGCTGACGCTGACCGCCGGGCACCCAACACTTGACAGAGCTGAAAAATTGTAGTATATTTCGCAGATAACAGATATAAATATCTGATAAGATGAATCACTTTTAATAGGTAAATCATTTCTGAAAGGATAATAATATGGAATATAGAGAAATATATGAGCAGTGGCTCGCTGATCCTTACTTTGACGAGGCTACAAAGTCAGAGCTTAAAGCGATTGAGAATGATGATAAAGAGATAAAGGAAAGATTCTATAGGGATCTTGAATTCGGTACGGCCGGACTCAGAGGAATAATCGGTGCCGGCACCAACAGAATGAATGTATATACGGTAAGAAAGGCAACACAGGGACTTGCCAACTACATTATTAAAGTAGGAAATCAGGACAAGGGAGTTGCGATAGCGTTTGACTCAAGAAGAATGTCTCCGGAATTCGCGGATGAAGCGGCGCTTTGTCTGAATGCCAACGGGATCAAGGCTTATGTTTTTGAGTCGTTAAGACCTACTCCTGAACTTTCATTTGCCGTAAGATATTTTAAGGCGACAGCCGGGATCAATGTTACCGCAAGCCACAATCCGGCAGAGTATAACGGATATAAGGTTTACTGGGAGGACGGAGCGCAGATCACGCCGCCTCATGATGTAAATATCATGGCTGAGGTTAAGGCTGTTACGGACTATGCCGATGTTAAGACAATGGATAAGGCTGAGGCTGTTAAGGCTGGTCTTTATATAAGCATCGGTAAGGAAGTTGATGACGCTTATATCGCTGAGCTTAAGAAGCTGGTAATACATCAGGACAGCATTGATAAATTTGCCGATCAGATAAAGATCGTCTACACACCGCTTCACGGAACGGGCAATATACCTGCAAGAAGAGTGCTGGCGGAGATAGGATTTAAGAATGTATTTGTTGTTCCGGAGCAGGAGCTTCCTGACGGCAACTTCCCGACAGTGGGTTATCCGAACCCTGAGTCGGCAAAAGCATTTGAACTCGCGTTAAAGCTTGCCGAGGAGAAGGACGCCGATCTTATCCTTGCCACAGATCCTGACGCGGATCGTCTCGGCGTGTATGTAAAGGATACTGCAAGCGGAGAATATAAGGTGCTTACGGGAAATATGAGCGGCAGTCTTCTCGCGGATTATGAGATCAGCCAGATGAAGGCAAGGGACGGAAAGCTTCCTGAGGACGGAGCTCTCATCAAGACCATCGTAACCACCAACATGGTTGATGCGATCGCGAATTATTACGGAGTAGAGCTTATCGAGGTGCTTACGGGCTTTAAGTATATCGGACAGAAGATCCTCGGATTTGAGGAGTCGGGAAAGGGAACCTATCTTTTCGGATTCGAAGAAAGCTACGGATGCCTGATCGGAACCCATGCAAGAGATAAAGATGCCATAGTGGCAACAATGGCTCTGTGCGAAGCGGCGGCTTATTACAAGAGTAAGAACATGACGCTCTGGGACGCTCTTGTTGAGATGTATGAAAGATACGGTTATTATAAAGATGATGTCAAGTCGATAACCTTAAGCGGAATCGAAGGACTTGAGAAGATCAGGTTCGTCATGGATTCATTAAGGAACATGAAGATAGAGAAGTTCGGAAATTATGAAGTTATCGCGAAGAGAGATTATGTGAGCGATAAGATAGAGAACTACAGGACAGGAGAAGTTACATCAACAGGTCTTCCGAAGTCAAATGTTTTATACTATGATCTTTCGGATAACGCATGGGCATGTATCAGACCTTCGGGAACAGAGCCGAAGATCAAGATATATTTCGGTGTAGTTGGTACTTCTGTTGAAGATGCTGATAAAGTATCTGCAAAGTTCGCGGAAGACGTTATGAGCGTTATAGATCCGCTTCTCAAATAAGAAGGCAGGGATAACAGTTCAAGTCTCGCAGGCGGGGCTTGAAATCATCCGGCAGGTTCGGTAATCTATGGGGGTAAAGAACCATAGGGTATCGGAACTGCCGGTTTTTCTATGTGCGCGGAGCGGATCGGGGAAGTATCCCGGCTGTCTTTTGGCGGGCAGGCTCAGATAGATACACGGGACGGACAGGGGAAATATATTTACAGTCCCTCAAAAACATTTGAAAAAAATATATATGTAAAAAACATTTGAAAAAAATATATATTGTTGCGGGGTAGCAATTGTGCTATGATTGAAAGATAGCACATAACAAAAGCAGTAGAAGAGAGTTTATTATGAAATACAGTTATTTTCCGGGATGTACCCTTAAATATAAAGCGAAAGAGCTTGACATATGCGCGAGGGAAAGCGCGAAGGCTTTGGGCTGTGAGCTTGAAGAGATTGAGGAGTGGCAGTGCTGCGGCGGCGTTTACACCATGCAGAAGGACGAGCTTGCCACAAAGCTTGCAAGCGTGCGCGCGCTCATGGAAGCAGCACAGAAGGGTCAGGCGCTTGTTACCGTATGTTCCGCCTGCCATCATGTATTAAAGAGGGTTAACCTTATGATGCGTGAAGGCGGTCCGGAGTGCGACAGGATCAACAATTATATGAATAACGAAATACCGTACAGAGGCGAGGCGAAGGTTATTCATTATCTGGAATTTTTAAGAGATGAAGTTGGATTTGACAAGATAAAAGAAGCAGTAGAAAAAGCGCAGACAGCCAGAAAAGCTAAAGACCAGGAAGATCCTGCGGACGGAACGGCTCAAAAGGTTAAGACAGAGCCGGTAAAAGATGTTAAGACAGCTCCGTATTACGGCTGCCTGCTGCTTAGACCTTCAGCGCAGATGGCGTTCGACGATCCGGAAAATCCTTCCATAATGGAAGATTTCATTGAAGCCATAGGCGGAAAACCTGTATATTATCCTTATAGAAATGAGTGCTGCGGAGCCTATACTTCCATAAAGAATAAAGATCATGCATTAAGACTCAGTTGGGAGATCAAAGACAGCGCAGCGGGTTTCGGAGCGGAGAAGATCATCACCGCATGTCCGCTTTGTATGTATAATCTGAAACAGGAAAAGGAAATTGAGATTCCGGTCATTTATTTTACAAGGATCCTTGCAGATGCACTCGGATTGGAGATCTGAGAGGATAGCTGAGGTCAGGGATACAGACCGTCATCCGACGTACACAGAAGCAGCAAATACAGACCGTCAATCCGACATAAACAGAGGTGAAAAGAATGAGTTCTAACATTGAAACGATCAATATAATTAAAGAGATCAGCGGCGTGAACCCGTTAAGGTGCATGAAGTGCGGAAAATGCACGGCTTCCTGCATGGCCTACGATGAGATGGATATCAAGCCGCATCAGTTTGTCTCTTATATAGAAAGAGGAGATCTTGAATCTCTTATGTTGTCGGAGTCTTTATATAAATGCCTCGGCTGTTTTGCCTGTGTTGAAAGATGTCCGAGAAACGTGCAGCCGGGAAAGCTTATCGACGCAGTAAGGCAGACTGTCATAAGACAGAGGGGCGCCGAAGGAATGACGACTGAGGAGATAAGGCAGCTTATTACACAGGAAGTGCCGCAGCAGCTGCTGGTGAGCGCTTTCAGAAGAAACAGGAGGTAGGATATGCCAAGGATAGGTGTATTTGTCTGTCATTGCGGAACCAATATAGCCGGTACCATTGATGTGGCGAAGGTGGCTGAGATGGCTGCTGCGGAGCAGGGCGTGGTCTTTTCCAAAGATTACCAGTATATGTGCTCCCAGACAGGACAGACTTTGATCATAGATGCGATAAAAGAATACAAATTGACCGGAATAGTTGTCTGTTCATGTTCTCCGAGAATGCATGAGACGACCTTCAGGAACGCGGCTCAGCGCGCGGGACTCAATCCTTATATGGTGGAGATCGCCAATATAAGGGAGCAGTGCTCGTGGATACATAAAGACAGGGAAGAGGCAACGGAGAAAGCCGTTATCCTCATGCGCGCGGCGGTTGCCAAAGTTTGTCTTAACACTCCGCTTACGGCAGGTGAGAGCGGGGTTACGAAACGTGCCCTGGTCATCGGCGGAGGTATCGCCGGCATACAGACGGCGCTGGATATCTCAGCAGCCGGTTTCAAGGTTGATATAGTTGAAAAGACTCCGAGTATCGGAGGAAGAATGTCGCAGCTTGACAAGACGTTCCCTACACTGGACTGCTCCGCCTGCATACTTACTCCGAAGATGGTGGAAGCGGCTTCCGATGAAAATATCACTCTTTACACCTACAGCGAGGTGGAAAAGGTATCGGGCTTTGTTGGAAATTTCAAAGTCGACATAAGAAAGAAGGCAAGAAGCGTCAGGGCGGATAAATGTACCGGCTGCGGCGTGTGCCAGGAAAAATGTCCGTCGAAGAAAGCGCCTTCCGAATTTAACAGGGGGCTTAACAACAGGAGCGCGATATATACGCCGTTTGCGCAGGCGATACCGAATGTACCGGTCATAGACAGGGAAAACTGCATCAAATTTCAGACGGGAAAATGCGGAGTCTGTTCAAAGGTATGTCAGGCGAACGCCATAGATTACGAACAGGAAGACGAGATGATCACGGTTGAATACGGAGCCATCGTGGTCGCGACAGGCTTTGATGTGATAAATCTTGATAAATATGATGAGTATGCCTACAGCAAGTCCAAGGATGTGATCACTTCTTTGGAACTGGAAAGGATAATGAACGCGGCGGGTCCGACGGGAGGTCATCTTGAGAGGCTTTCAGACGGAAAAGCGCCGAAAGAGATAGTATTTATCCAGTGCGTGGGAAGCAGATGCGCGGATGAGAGGGGCAAGAGTTACTGTTCGAAGATCTGCTGTATGTATACCGCGAAACAGGCAATGCTTATCAGGGATAAATATCCGGACACGAATGTTACGGTATTTTATATAGATATAAGAACGCCGGGAAAGAACTTCGATGAATTCTACAGAAGGGCGGTCGAAGATTACAATGTGCATTATATCAAAGGACAGGTCGGAAAAGTCCTGCCGGAAAGCAGCGGCAAGCTTATCGTGGTAGGTTCGGATATCATTGACGCAAGACATGTGATAATACCTGCGGATATGGTAGTGCTCGCGGCGGCCATCGAACCGAATAAAGATGCGAGAAAGATAGCCACAATGCTTACGGCAAGCATAGACAACAATAATTTCCTCACCGAAGCGCACGCCAAGCTTCGTCCGGTGGAATCGCCGACGGCGGGCATTTTCCTTTCGGGAGTATGTCAGGGACCGAGGGACATTCCTGAGACGGTTGCTATGGCAGGCAGCGCGGCGGCCAAGGTAATAGGGCTCTTATCAAAGGACAGGCTTAAATCAAATCCGTGCACCGCGCATTCAGATGAGCTGATGTGCAACGGATGTTCGACCTGCGAAAAGGTTTGCCCTTACGGGGCGATCTCCTATGAGACCAAAATCGTTAACGATCACGGAGTTAAGAAGGAAAGAAGAGTTGCGGTCGTAAACGCGGCTCTGTGCCAGGGCTGCGGAGCATGTACGGTAGCCTGTCCTTCGGGAGCGATGGATCTTAGCGGATTTTCAAACAGACAGATAATCGCGGAGGTGGATGCTGTATGCAGATAGGATTCAGACCAAAGATCGTGGCTTTCTGCTGCAACTGGTGCAGCTACGCGGGAGCCGACCTTGCCGGAAGCAGCAGGCTTTCATACCCTGCGGATGTCAAGATAATAAGAGTGCCGTGTTCATGCAGAGTTAATCCGATGTTCATATTAAGGGCGTTTGAAAAGGGAGCCGACGGAGTGATCATGTGCGGCTGCCATCCGGGAGACTGCCATTATTCAACCGGTAATTTCTATGCCAGAAGAAGAATGACGCTGCTCTTTTCCATGCTCGATTTTATCGGAGTGGAAAATGGAAGATGCAGGGTTGAATGGGTATCGGCGGCAGAGGGCGCCAAATTTTCACAGACGATGAACGAGTTTGTTGAAAAGATCTGCTCCCTCGGAGAAAATGTAAGACTGAGCAACTTAAGAAAGACCGGATCGCAGCAGACGGCATTTACCATAAATACGGAAAAAAGAGAGACTCACAGACTGGTCGGCGCGGTCGTGACAGATGCGTCATGGACAGGCGAAGGATCGAAAGTATCCGAAAAAGAGGAAAACGGAAATCAGATGTCTGTGGTGACAGGGGATCCGGAAGCGGGTCAGTATGAACCGGAATGCGGATCGCAGACCGCGAAGACGGAAGAGTCACTGAAAATAAGACTCGCGCAGCTGCTTGAGAGCGGTAAGGCGGCAAGAGTCCTCGGTTGGAAGAAAGGCGAGACGGATTACGATCCGGAGCCGGCGTTTTTTGAGAATAAAGATGAGCTTGGCGCATTTGTCTATAATGATTTCTGCGGGGCGAATTTAAGCAAATATATGATCGAGGCGGCAGGACTTGACGGTGTGACAGCGGTTGTGTTGAAGCCGTGCGACACATACAGCTTTAACCAGCTTATGACCGAGCACAGGGTAGTAAGGGAAAAGACCTACATAATAGGCGTCGGATGCTGCGGAAAACTGAGCATTTCGGGAATCCGCGCGCAGGGCGTGACAGGAATCGAAGAGAACGGGATAGAAGTTACAGATGACCGCATTAAGATAAAGACGGTCTATGGTGACAGGGAAATAGAACGAAACAGCGCGATGCTTGAAAGATGCGGCGTATGCAAGGGCAAGGAGCACAGGATCTTTGACGAGCTTATCGGGGAAAGCCGCGATACGACGATATGCGCGGGAACAGGTAAAGCCTGCGGCAGCGCAGCGCCGGACAGCACGGTCAGCAACGCAGCGGCGGGCCGGGAGAATTCCGGTAAAGATCAACGCTTCGCGGAAGTTGAAAGGATAGAGAAGCTTTCCGCGAAAGAAAGATTTGAATATTTCAGCAATGAACTTTCAAGATGCATCAGGTGCAACGCCTGCCGGAATGTATGTCCGGCCTGCAGCTGCATCAAGTGTGTATTTGACGGCAACCAGTTTGATGAAGCGGCGAAAGCCAATTCGGAGCCTTTCGAAGAGAAGATGTTCCATATTATAAGAGCCTTCCATGTAGCCGGAAGATGCACCGACTGCGGCGAGTGCAGCAGGGTATGTCCTCAGAACATTCCGCTTCATCTTTTCAACCGCAAATTTATAAAGGATATTAATGAGCTTTACGGAGAGTACTGCGCAGGATACGAGGCGGGAAGCGTGAGTCCTCTTACCAGATTTACAATGCAGGATGCGGAACCGTCTGTAGTGACCGAAAGGAGTAAAGGATGTTAAAGATAAGCACCGACAGGATCAATGAGCTTATGGACGCGATCGCGTCAAAGATGGATCTGATACTCCCTGTCGAGAATAACGGACAGGTGAATTTCGGCATATATGAAAGCGGCGTCAGGGTCAGGCTTGACGCATTAAAGACAGTCAAGTCGGCAAAGGACGCGTTTTTCCCTCAAAGCGAGACGCTTTATTCCTGCAGTAAGGATCTTAAAAATCTTTCCGTCACGCCGGCGAAACTGATGGACAGACCGTTCGCGGTATTTGGAATGAAGGGCTGCGATATCAGAGGGCTTGAAGTACTGGACAGGGTATTTTTAAGCGACCCTGTCGACGGTTTTTATAAAGCGAGGAGAGAGAACGGGATCGTTATCGGCATGGTCTGCAATACGCCTTGGGAAAGCTGTTTCTGCAAGGCGTTCGGTGTAGACTGCACCGAACCGGGCGGGGACGCGACAGCGTGCGTTGTCGGTGACGGGTTGTTTATCGAAGCCAATAACGAAAAAGGAAAAGCGTTTCTTGAGATGATATCGGAAGTGTTGATATCGGAAACACTTGCCGACAATTGCATAATGAGAGACACAGTAGAAACAGTTTCAAAAGACGGCACAGAAAAAACAGCTCTGGAAGACGACAAAGAACAATCGGTTTCAAAAGACGGCACAGAAAAAACAGCTGATGCAGATGATATGGAAAAGCTTCGCGCGCACAAGGAAAGTATCAGGAGGATAACCGAAAAGCTTCCTTTGATGAGTCTGTCTCTTAAGGGCTGGGGAACTGAGACGCCGAAGGACAGATTTGATTCGCCTCTGTGGGAGAAGCTGTATAAGCCGTGCCTTGCCTGCGGCACATGTACATTTGTCTGTCCGACCTGCCAGTGCTATGACATAAAAGATCATGATGACGGAGACAGCGTCAGAAGATACCGCTGCTGGGATTCGTGTATGTATTCGGATTTCACCCTCATGGCGCACGGCAATCCGAGAACGAGCCAGATGCAGAGGTTCCGTCAGAGATTTATGCATAAGCTGGTATACTATCCGCAGAATAACGATGGAATATTTTCCTGCACAGGCTGCGGAAGATGTATTGACAAATGCCCGCAATCGCTTAATATAGTAAAGGTTATCAAAGCTTTCGAAAAGGAGGGGAAGGAAAATGTGTAAATGCAGCGATACCCTGATCCCCCTGCCGGGCGTGATAACGGCGATAACCGAAGAGACGCCTGATGTGAAGACTTTCAGGATAAATGCGCCGGAAGGCGGGAAATTATTTGAACATATGCCGGGACAATGCGCGATGCTCTGCGTTCCGGGAGTCGGAGAGGCGATGTTTTCGATAACTTCTTCCCCGACGAATAAAGAATATCAGGAGTTCAGCATCAAAAGATGCGGTGAGCTCACGAACTGTCTGCATGGACTTTCGGTGGGCGACATGGTGACGGTAAGAGGTCCTTACGGAAATCATTTTCCTGTGGAAAGCGAACTGAAAGGAAAAGACCTTATATTTATCGCCGGCGGTATCGGACTTGCGCCGCTTCGTTCGGTGATAAATTATGTGGCGGACAACAGGGCGGATTACGGAAATGTGGATATAGTCTACGGTTCGCGATCCATGGATGACCTTGTAAGGTATCAGGAGATAACGGAAGAATGGGCAAAGCGTGAAAGGACAAATGTCTATCTTACCATCGACAGACCTCAGGACGGCTGGAACGGCCACGTGGGTTTCGTTCCTTCATATGTAAAAGAACTGAATCTGAACGCCGCGGCCACCGTACTTCTCTGCGGACCGCCGATAATGATAAAATTTGTGCTCGCGGGACTTCTGGAGCTTGGATTTTCCAAGGAACGGATATATACTACTCTGGAGCTTCGCATGAAATGCGGAGTGGGTAAATGCGGAAGATGCAACATCGGTTCAAAATATGTGTGCAAGGACGGACCGGTATTTAAATTCACGCAGATAGACGAACTTCCTGATGAATTCTAGAAAGGATTAAAGTATGAAAGAAATGGTAACGGTCTTT
This sequence comes from uncultured Lachnospiraceae bacterium, assembly GCA_902783965.1. GTDB lineage: Bacteria > Bacillota > Clostridia > Lachnospirales > Lachnospiraceae > RUG11200. The sequence continues at coordinate 9,948 of CACZSY010000178.1, read as the reverse complement.
CTCTACGGAAAGGAATATCAGGTTCCCTCGGATCTGACTATCATGACAGCATTTGAATATGCGGGTTACAGGCTTAAGCGCGGCTGCGGCTGCCGTCACGGTTTCTGCGGAGCCTGCGCGACCATTTACAGGATCAAGGGGAAAAATGAGCTTAAGACCTGTCTGGCATGTCAGACACAGGTTCAGGACGGAATGTATGTGGCAAGCCTTCCTTTCTTTCCGACCGATAAGAGAGATTACAGTCTTGAGGAGCTTCGGCCGGACGCTCAGGTCATGATGGAGCTTTATCCTGAAATATACAGCTGCATCGGCTGCAACGCCTGCACGAAAGCGTGTACGCAGGGGCTTAACGTCATGCAGTATATTGCGTATGCGCAAAGAGGCGACTTTGAACGCTGTGCGAAGGAATCATTTGACTGCGTGGGCTGCAACAGCTGTTCTTCAAGATGTCCTGCGGGCATCTCGCACGCGAACGTAGGACTTCTGGCGCGAAGGCTTACGGCAAGATATATAGCAAAAGAGTCCGGGCATCTCAAAGACCGGATAGAAGAGATCAATCACGGAGAATATGATGAGCTCATCGAACAGGTGATGGGAAAGTCCATAGAAGAGATGCAGGAACTTTACAATAACAGAGATATAGAAAAGTAAGGAGGCGCGCGAAATGTATACACCACAGATGATGGAATCGGTACGCAGGGTAGAGGATACCAGACAGGCGCGTCTTGAAGCGGAACCGGCGAGGATGAGCGCCGATGCGAAAGATGAGCTTTTGAAAAACTATCATCCCGATTACAGAAGCGAAGCTTTTGATACGATAATGGTAGGCGCCAATAAAGGCGAAAGAGCTCCGAAGGAGCTTGTAAGACTCCTTCATTCCAATTCAAGGATACTCGGGAAAAAAGTTGACCTTGACAATCCTTCGGTTGAGACGGACGTCCTTATCATAGGCGGCGGCGGAGCTGGAGCTTCGGCGGCGATAGAAGCGGACGAAGCGGGAGCAAAAGTCGTGATCGTCACAAAGCTGCGTATAGGAGACGCCAATACCATGATGGCGGAGGGCGGCATACAGGCTGCCGACAAACCGGGAGATTCTCCGGTGCAGCATTACATAGACGCCTTCGGAGGCGGACATTTTGCGGCAAGACCGCAGCTTTTAAGAAAGCTTGTCATGGAAGCTCCGGACGCGATAGCGTGGCTGAACAGACTCGGAGTCATGTTTGACAAGGACGCCGAAGGCAATATGATAACCACGCACGGGGGCGGAACTTCGAGAAAGAGAATGCACGCCTGCAAGGATTATTCGGGCGCTGAGATAATGCGTACCCTGCGTGACGAGGTAGCCAACAGAAAGATACCGGTAATGGAATTTACCTCGGCTGTTGAGATCATAAAGGACGAAGACGGACACGCGGCGGGAGCGGTTCTTGTAAATATGGAGACAGGACAGCTGATCACCGCGAAAGCAAAGTGCGTTGTCATCGCCACGGGCGGCGCGGGCAGGATGCATTATCAGGGATTTCCGACCTCGAATCATTACGGAGCGACTGCTGACGGGCTTATCATGGGATACAGAGCCGGAGCGTCCCTGCTTTATCAGGATACGATACAGTACCACCCGACAGGAGCCGTTTATCCACCTCAGATACTCGGCGCGCTGGTTACAGAAAAGGTTCGTTCCCTCGGCGCGATGCTTGTAAATACGAACGGAGAAGCATTTATACATCCTCTTGAAACAAGGGATGTCGCGGCAGCCGGCATTATCAGGGAATGCGGCGAGAGGGGGCTCGGAGTCGATACCATAACCGGCAGCGGAGTATGGCTCGATACGCCGATGATAGAGATGATTCACGGCGAGGGCACGATAGAAAAGAGAATACCTGCGATGCTTCGTATGTACATGAATTATGATATAGATATCAGAAAAGAGCCTATTTTAGTTTATCCTACGCTTCATTACCAGAACGGCGGACTTGAGATAGGAAGCGACGGATTTACCAAAGCCATCGACAACCTGCTCGTCGCGGGAGAGGCGGTCGGCGGTATCCACGGAAGGAACCGTCTTATGGGAAACTCGCTCTTAGACATTATAGTATTTGGAAGAAGCGCCGGAAAAGCCGCGGCAAAGAGGGCGGCTGATATGAAGCTTTCAAAGCTGACGCTTTCACATCTTGCGGATTATGCAAAGGAGCTGGAAAAAGAAGGGCTTAAGACCGGAACGGTATCACCGCTGCTTCTGCCGGACTACAGAAGAGAAGCCGATGAGATGATAGAGGTGTGAGGAGTCAAAAGGGTGCGCGCATGAAACGCGAAAGTGCGGAATACACGCACGGAAAAGCCGAAAGGGTGCGTGTGAAACCGAGAAATCTTGAAATGACACGCATGGAAACAAATAATAGATAAAGGGAATTTAAAAGAAACAAAAAGGAGATTTAAAAATGACAGATCTACTGGAAGCGCTCATGATCCTGTGTTTTGGATTATCATGGCCGATCTCAATCAGAAAATCCTACGTTTCAAGGACGGCGAAGGGCAAGAGCCTTTTCTTCGAGTTCTTTATATGGATAGGATATGTATTCGGGATCGCGAGAAAGATAATAATGTTCAACGCGAACCATGATCAGGAATGGCTGTTCTTTCTCGCATGGGCATTTTATATCTTAAATATCATCGAGATAACGATCGATATGCTGCTGTATGTAAGAAATACAAGACTTGATAAGGCAGCGGATAAAAAGAATGCAAAACAGGTCGGGAAAAAGTAACAGGGAAAAAGGTAAGATATAGATAATATATTTAAGGATAAATGTAAAACAATAAATCGGACACACCGGGATTGGAGAGTGAAATGGGCAACATCATCGAATTAAAGAACATCACAAAGACTTTTAAGGACGGCTTTGAGGCGGTCAAGGATTTTAATCTTGAAGTGGAAAAGGGATCATTCGTTACTTTTCTGGGACCTTCGGGCTGCGGAAAGACAACAACGTTAAGAATGATAGCAGGCTTTGACACGCCGACGGAGGGCGAGATACTTCTGAACGGAAAGGACATCAGCAAGCTGCCGCCGAACAAACGTCCTATCAATACTGTATTCCAGCGCTACGCGCTCTTTCCGCATCTGAATGTTATCGACAATATAGCATTTGGACTGAAGCTTAAAAAGCTTCCAAAGGATGAGATCAGGAAAAAAGTAAAGAAAGCTTTGGAGATAGTTGACCTCGAAGGCTTTGAAAAACGTAAGATACAGACTCTTTCGGGAGGACAGCAGCAGAGGATCGCGATCGCGAGAGCCATTGTAAATGAGCCGGAGATTCTTCTTCTGGACGAGCCGCTCGGCGCGCTTGACCTTAAGATGAGAAAAGAAATGCAGTTGGAGCTTAAGAGCATGCATGACAAGCTTGGGATAACATTTATCTATGTTACCCACGACCAGGAAGAAGCGCTTACCATGTCGGACAAGATAGTAGTCATGAATGAAGGAAAGATCCAGCAGACCGGAACTCCGGAGGATATATACAACGAGCCTAAGAACGCATTTGTCGCTGACTTCATCGGTGACAGCAATATGTTCAACGGCGTAATGACAGGCGATAGGAAGGTCCGTTTCTGCGGTCATGAATTCGTATGTGTTGACGATATAGAGAACGGAACAATGGTTGACGTTGTCGTAAGACCTGAGGACGTGATCATCACCGAACCGTCAAAGGGACTGATAACCGGAACAGTGGATTCTGCGATGTTTAAGGGCATGCACTATGAGATAACGGTTCTTTCCGGTAAAAATGAGATAGTGATCCAGACCACCAAGAGGTCGGAGCCGGGCGAAGAGGTAGGTCTTATCGTGGAACCTGACAACATTCACTGCATGATAGCGGAGCATACGATCAACAAGATAGAGTCTGCGGTAAACAGCGATTACAGCCTCGATTTCCTTGACGGCGAGCTTAAGGCCGACCTGACGGAAATAATCCCGGGAGCCGTATTTAAAGACGGAGTTCTTTATAATGCCCACTCTGAGGAGATAGATGTATCAAAGATAAAGATAATAATTTCAATTACCCATTCCGATATCGAGATGACGGATAATCTTGATGAAGGACTGCTTACGGGAAGGATCATCAACCTTATATATAAGGGCGATCATTACAGTTATGTCGTAAGAGTCGACGATCATGAGATAGATCTGGTGGTAAATGACGAAGACCTTTGGAATATGGATGACCATATCGGTCTCATAATACCGCCTGAGTGCATCAAGTACTCGCTCAAGAAATAATCCATCTTCGGGATAGAAAGTATGGTAGTGTAAAGTTTTCTATGAAAACTTTACACTACGCAGGCCACGGCTTCGCGAAGCGAAATATTAATGCCGTGGCTCTCAATACATTCGGAAAGGAAAGTAAATGAAAGCATTTCACCTTAACAGGAAACAGCTGGGCATTCCGTATGCGGTATTTCTTATCTGCTTTGTGCTTGCTCCGCTGATCGTTATAATACACTACGCATTTACCGATGCTTCGGGCGCTGTTTCACTCGCCAACCTTAAAGCGTTTTTCACAAGCCCTAACACCATCGGAACACTTGTGTACAGTATCAGCATTGCGGTGGTAACCACCTTAGTCTGCCTGCTCATAGGCTATCCTCTGGCATACATACTTGCCAGAAGCAAAATGAAGAAAAAATACACCATAGTCCTTATGTTCGTTATGCCGATGTGGATCAATTTCACGTTGAGGATAACCGCGCTTAAGGAGATACTTACAGTAATAGAGGGCAACCTTGCCTTCCATCCTTTTTTAAATACCATAATCGGCATGACCTACGATTTTCTGCCGTTTATGATACTTCCGATGTATACGACGCTCATCAATCTGGACAGGTCGCTTGAAGAAGCTTCAAGAGATCTTGGGGCGGGCGAGTTCCAGACCTTCCTTAAGGTAACGCTGCCGCTCTCTTTTCCGGGAATAGTGAGCGGCGTGATGATGGTATTCCTGCCGTCCATGACCAACTATGTAGTGCTTGATATGCTCTACAATTCAACCTATATCATGGGAAGCCTTATCGGAAGCTATTTTTCAGCTTACGACTGGCACGGCGGATCGATGATAGCGCTCGTACTGCTCGTTATCATACTCGCGTTTACCCTTATATCGGGAAGATTTGAGGAAGATGAAAAAGACAGGAAGGGAGGCGCGTTGCTTTGATCAAAAAAATATCGGGAACGGCATTTGTCATCTTAGCGCTGATATTAGTCTATGCGCCGATAATACTTCTTGCGTTTTACAGCTTTACGGAAGCCACCCAGATAGGAGCAATACCGGGATTTTCCATGAAAAATTACAGCACTCTTATCCACAGCGAAGAACTGATGGATATGATAAAGGGAACGCTCGTGCTCGCTTTCGGATGCGCGGTGATCGCGACGATACTCGGTACGCTGGGCGCGCTCGGCGCATTCTATTCAAAGAAATACGTTGAGACCGGAATGAACATGCTCAATCAGGTACCGGTCGTAAATGCCGATGTAGTGACAGGTTTTTCCGTATGCATACTTCTTATCGCTGTCTTCGGAATGGAGAAAGAGTCCTTCTTTCCACTGGTTATAGGACATATCGTCCTGTGCGCGCCGTTCGTATATCTGTCGGTGGTGCCGAGACTTAAGCAGATGGATTCAAGTCTTTACGAAGCGGCTCTCGACCTTGGAGCCTCGCCGTCCGTAGCGCTGAAAAAAATAGTGCTTCCGCAGATAGCGCCGGGAATAATCTCAGGATTTGCACTTGCGGTAACGCTGTCGCTTGACGATTATTTCATAACAAGTTATACGAAGCCTGCGACATTTGACACCATAAGCACCTATGTTGTAAACGCGACCAAGGGTTCGCAGACCGATATCAAGACGGCGCTGTGGGCGCTGTCCACCATCATTTTCGTGATCGTTGTGATCGCGGTGGTAATAATGAATATCGGAGGAAGGAGCGGTAAAGAAAATGAAAAAGATTTCTAAAAGATTAAGCCTGCTCCTTGCCGGAATATTTGCCGTCGGTTCATTTGTTCCCTGCATGAGCGATCCGCGGGCGACAGACGCGGAGGGACAAGACAGAACCGGCACGGGCTTTTTTGCGCAGCCGGCTTATGCGGCGGAAAAGAAGAAAGACGAGATAGTCTTAAGAGTCTGCAACTGGGAAGAATATATCGACCTCGGAGACTGGAGCGAGGAAGAAGCGATAGAGCTTGACAACGGCAAAACCATCTTAGGCGAGAACGCCATGATCAATGACTTCGAGCAGTGGTATGAAGAGACTTACGGCAAAAAAGTCAGGGTCGAGTATTCGTGCTTCGGAACCAACGAAGACCTTTATAACCAGCTTACGCTCGGAGACGTGTACGACCTTGTCTGCCCTTCGGATTATATGATAATGAAACTCATGCAGGAAGGCGAGCTGGTAGCGTTTTCAAAAGACTTTTTCAATGAGGAAGATGAAAACAATTTTTATACCAGAGGCGTGTCGCCTTATATAAAAAATGTATTTGAGACCAATGAGATCGGCGGCGAGCCATGGAGCAAATACGCAGCCGGTTACATGTGGGGCGTTACGGGAATGCTTTACAATCCCGAATACGTGACCGATGAAGAAGCCGCTTCTATCTCAATGCTGACTAATGAGAAATTCAAGAGAAGACTCACCCTGAAAGATAACGTAAGAGACAGTTATTTTGCGATACTCAGCATGATAAAAGGAGATAAGCTCCTTTCGGAAAGCTTTGTAAATGATAAGGATTACGGTAAAAAGCTTGCCGAAGTCATGAACGATACGAGCAAGAAGACCATAGATGAGGTGCAGGAATCCCTGCAGGATCTGATGGATAACCTTTATTCATTTGAGACGGACAGCGGAAAAGCAGATATGGTAAGCGGCAAGATAGTGGCTAATTATCAGTGGTCGGGAGACGCGGTTTATGCCATGGATCAGGCTGATGAACTGGGCGTTGAGTTAAGATTCCAGGTGCCTGCGGAGTGTACGAACCTCTGGTTTGACGGCTGGTGCATGCTTAAAAAGGGCATAGACGGTGACAAGGATAAACAGCACGCCGCGGAAAGCTTTGTCAATTTCATATCCCGTTCCGACAACGCGGTAAGGAATATGTACTATATCGGATACACTTCGGTCATCGCGGGAGAAGAAGGCGATGATACGATGATCGATTACGCAAGGTACAATTACGAAGCCGAAGAAGATGAAGAGGAAACTGCAGAATATCCGCTCGGATATTTCTTTTCGGGCGACGCGGACGATGAGGACTATATCATAGAATATCCGGCATCGGAACAGTACAGGCAGCTTTACAGCCAGTATCCTCCGATGGAAGTCATAGGCAGGTCGGCGATAATGGAATATTTTGATGAAGAAGCAACAAGAAACATCAATCAGATGTGGATAAACGTGCGCTGCTTTAACATAAAAGACATACCGGCATATGCTTACGCCGTCGGCGGAGTGATGGGATTAGTGGTGATACTTATACTGGCTGAGAGAAAAAAGAATAAGTTATAGAAAAAAGCTACAGAAGAAGAGTTATAAAAGAATCATGAACGGTTCTGTCCGTCGTATCAAAGATGCGGCGGGCAGAGCCGTTTTTAATATCATGAATCCAGAGATTTATGATAGAAAAAACACTCCGTGGGAAAAATGACCAATTACGCACAAAAACCGACCAATTACGCAATCGTTAACAAAAATGAGCTTAAATATGCTAATATATTGATGAAGACGGAGCAACCAGAGATTTCAAAGGTTTCAAAGAAAGTTGCTTATATAATAATACGAGGAGTGAGCAGTATGGAAAAGAAAATATTTTTTCTATTAGTATTATGCACTTTCTTATTGGGAATGTCATATTTTGCTTTTATTTCCATAAATCCAAATGAAGATACTTCTAAAGATGATAAAAGCATTTGGTATGGTATTTACAACATTGATGATTATGACCAACAAAAATCAGAGAAGATTTACGAAGAACTCAGTGACGAAGAAAGGAGTATACAGTCTCATATCAGTTTTTATGTAGGTTATAAGAAACTATCCAGACAGCAGTCAAGAGTATTAAAGTATGTGGTTGAAGAAGAACAAAAGAATTATTGTTTCTATCCATTCAAATCAATGGTTGCTATCGGTAAAACAAGCGAAGATGAACATTTAACATATGATGATATTTTTTATATTGCAGATCTTTGCCGGAGAGCTGAAAACTGGTCTGAAATAATGGATGGTCTTGAAAAAAAGCAAAAATATCCTGATTGTTCTTATGGTAACAATTTTGGGACTTTTGAATATTGGCTGGATGGTAAACCGGGTGGAACGACGCTTTACATATATTTAGGTTCTTATCATATAAACAGTAATAGAATGGTTCTTATGCGGAGACTGTCCCCGCTTGGTGAAGTTCTGATAGACTATTATGATTTTATTGACGCAGAGTCCATTAATAGAATTATGTATAAACAAAATGATTTCTAAGAAAAGGAGAATTATCATGAAAAAAATAACAACAATAATAATTTTATGTATTATGTCAGCAGCAATATTTGCTGGTTGCGGCGTTAAAGAAGAAAGCAATGATAACGGTTCGGAGAAAAAAGGATCAAATGCTGAGACAAATGTTGATAAACCGAAAGATGAAGAGCAAAAAGAATCCGAAAGCAAATCCGAACTTACAGATGGTGAGATATCAGAAGAAGACAAGATTATGTTTGATACTATAAAGGCTTCAGTTGTTGCCGCATTTGTGAATGAGGATAATAGTTTTCCGGTAGTTTCAGTAGAAGTTCAACCATAAGATACAATCTTCCGCTGTGAAGGGAAATATTAATGCCGTGGCTCTCAATAAAGGAGGAACTATTTATGAGAAATAAAATAACATTAACAATTATAGCAACAGCAGTTTTACTGATCGGTGTGATATCTTTTATTATAATTGAAAAAGATAGAAATTCCGATAATATAATTGAAAAAGATAGAAATTCCGATAATAACGAAGCATCTTGGTCTCAAGAAAATTCCGATATAGATTGGGATAAACTTGATGAAGTGTCACTAAAATACAGTTATGACAAAGAATCATCAAAAAAAATTTATGAATCATTAAATGATCAAGAGAGAGAATTACAGGAATTTACAGCACAATATGTAGGATACAAGAATCTTTCAAAAGAACAGACAGAAGCATTGGAAAATGTAATAAAAGAAGAAAAAGAGGCTTGCGGTGGCGGTGATTGGCTGCGTTATCCATACAGAAGGATGGCAGCTATAGGAGAAGCTGATCCTTCAGATAAATTAACAATGAATGATGTAAATGTCATCAAACAGAAAATTAAAGAAGGATATACTATCGAATCAGTAAAAAAATACTTAAGACTAAGACATCCTTATTATGACTGTCTTGTTGGTGTCAACAGTATTCAGGTAAATTATGAGATTGAAGGCGGAGGCGGACTGAGTATTGGCAGTGACTGGGATAGTATTGAATACATAACCAGTGAAGGAAGAGAGAAGATTGCATAGGATTAAAGTGTGTCTGCGAACTGCGGGAGAAATGGACGCAGTCGGGGATTGCCACTTGCAATTGAGTTAAGGTGTGTTTGGGCAGACTGTCCGAAAACCTTGATTTTCTACGGTCTATAGCCGTTTTCAGACTGGGTTTTCGGACAATCTGCCCCCGGGTGCAGGCGGACAGATTAGATTCCGGCTTTCCTTGTCTTGACTTGTCCTGACGAAAGCTGTCAACTCCTTGACATATCTCCTTTGGAAATGTTAAAATTAACACATCTTTACGAAGCGAAAAGATAGCGCCAAGAGACCTATGCGAAGATTTCGAAGAAATCTTTGCAGTCCGGTTCGCGTGACGCTTGACGCGATCAATTCAAAGAAACACCGAAACAAAGTGAGG
>CACZSY010000177.1 GCA_902783965.1 uncultured Lachnospiraceae bacterium | reverse complement strand
TTCATAGTAATCAACGCAAAACTGCGTGGCAAATCTAAGATCCATGCTTCCGGTAAGCTTAAGCCCGTCAAGCGCATCGCTTTTTTCACCCGCGCCGCATCCCGAAAGCATTAGTATAAAAATTGTTATGATAAAAATGATTGCCTTTGATCTGTTTTTTTTCATCTTGTTTCAATCCGGTCGTGTGATCCCCGCCGCTGCGGACGGCGGGCAGACACACCTTTACTCAGTGACATTTTTTTCAAGAACGCGGCGCGGTCGGGAACCAAAGGTTCCCTTCCTCTAAACGCGGCTGCGATCCGCCGGTGGCTGTAACTCAGTCTGCCTGAATCGTAGCGCCGTCAAAACGAAGCGTGTAGTCGATCAGATGCGGTTCGCTCATTGCCGTGGTCAGCGCGCTGATCTTAATATCCTCATCAAGTTTTACAGGTATCTTGAATGTGGAATTTCCGTCGGTCTTTAAACGGTCGTATCTTGTTTCGCCGATATTAATATACTCATAATTCGAACTGCTCCATACAACCGTCGCGGTTATGATACCGTTTTCAACTTCAAGCTTCGCCGGAGACTCAACTGAAGCCTTTCCTGTTCCGCCGGAAAGCGTCACTTCCGCCTTATAGCTTCCGTCTTTGACTGTAGCGGCAGGAGATGAAACAGATACTTTATGGTCATACCATTTACCCTTGGTGCCGACCAGTGCGCAGTCAAATTCCTTATCAAGATAAGGAACCGGAATGTCGAATCCATTTACTTCTTCGGTTGTTCCGTCCGGATAATGAACAGTGTCTGTCGTTGGCTGGATCAGATCTGCGCCTTCCTTTTTAGCGTCTTCCGCAAGCCCGTAAAACAGATTGACTGTATTCTTTGAAGGCAGGCTGACATGGATCGTCATTTTTCCGTCCTTGACAGTAAGCACTCCCTTGCCGTTATAAGCTTCATTTACATGGAACATGCTGCCGTCGGTATTAAAGTCGGCGGTATAAATTCCGTCTTCAAGCTCCCCGGAAACCGTTCCTTCTGTGCTCTTATCAGCAGGCACATTTTTAACAGAATCAACCGCTGCCTTTGAATGAGCGATGTAAATAGTCTGTATGTCCTCAAGTCTTCCGAGGCCTGTTATCTGTACGTCAACTTTTTCAAAACTGCCTGATGCCTTGAACATGTTTACCCATGAGTCTTCATCCTCGCCCGCCATATCATTGTTGGCGTGATCGCCTGCCACTACCATGAGAGGACGGAGGACAACATTTTTATAGCCTGCCCCGGCAACTGCTTTTATTACCTCTTCGCAGGCTGTTGATTCAGGCTCGCCTTCTACAGTACCGATAAAGACATTTTTATAGCCAAGATTCTCCATCTGGGTCTGCATCTGTGAATAAGAAACTTTTGCGGTATGAGAAGTTCCGTGTCCCATGAATACAAATGCAGTTCCAGCCTGTGCCGCTTCGTCGAGTGAAGCATATCCGGCGTCTTTTACAGCTGCGGCTGTAAGAGCTGTCGCAACGGCTTTCTTATCGTCATTTATTACTGTGGCATCATTTCCCACCTGACCCAAAAGAGGTTCGGCAATGATTATCTCTTTGATCTTTGAAGTATATTTATCAACCGCTTCTTTAAGCTCGTCATATTCTGCTCCGTGCATAAGGTGTGTCGGCTGGATCACGAGAACCTCAACGCCGTTGTTTACGGCACGGTCAAGCGCCTGTTCAACATTGTCTATCTTTTCACCGTCACGTGCCTGAACATGATTTATGATTATCTGGGCGGTAAATGCACGTCTTACAGACCAGTCCGCGAACTCTTTTGCAAGCGCATCTTCAATTCCCTTTATATCCATGGCACGGCTGTCATTGAAAGAAGTACCGAAGCTTACAACAAGAAGTTCTTTCTTTCCGATATCATCGGCATTGCGAGGATCATCTTTTCCAGCATCTCCAGTATCTCTTCCGAAATAATCCGGATCCGCCTCTTCACCCTCTACGAGTTCTTTCTGCGCATCGGTAAGCTTGTCCCATGCGGCCTTTGCCTGTGCGCACTGCTCATCGGTCTTGTCCGTGCGCTCTTGGACATAAATGGCGTCTATCAGCGCAGCAACTTCATCGGCAAGCTCTTTGTCGGTCTTTTTCTCATCCGAAGACGTATCTTTCTGTCCCTTATCATCCGTCTTCTTTTCTTCTTTTTTAGTTTCCTCGTTTTTCTTTTCTTCCGTCTTATTATCATCATCTTTCTTCGAGCATGCGCCAAGACCGGCGATCATTGCCACGGAAAGGACGATACAGAAAAGCCTTAGAAATTTTTTCATTGTAAATTTCCTCCTGTTCCCCGATCACGGGTTAAAATAAATAATATGAAAAAAACAGAGCGCATATTTATTATCCCCCTGCCCTGCGGCGTTCGGATAATAAGTTTGCACTCTTCTCACCAAAGAAATGTAAACCGGAATACGGCAATTATCTGACTGATGAAATCTAACAAAAACCGCTGCCGGTATCGCATGACAGCCCACTTGATCAATGCTGCGATCACCTGCAAGCGTTGTTGCGATCGAGCAATGCTGCGATCACATGCAAGCGTTGTTGCGATGGAACAATGCTGCGATCATCTGCAAGCGTTGTTGCGATCAAGCAACGCTGCGATCATCTGCAGGGAATCAAGTATAACACATGCAGACGAATGCAAAGCGGCACAGTTTCTCGTTAAGATTCAAATACAGTAATGGTGGTTGTTTCGGAATCGAACCGAATTATTTTTAATCTACTCAGTCTGCAACTTTTCAAACCGTATTCAAAGCTACTCTATTTAATTCGGCTCAGAAAAGCCAACGGCTTTCCTGTTTTGCCGGAATTTGATCCAACGAGACTATTAAATCATATTTTCATATAAATTGCAACTTTTTGATGTTAAGTAAAACAGGCACGCGCCTCTTACTTATATCGGTACGTGCCTGTTTTTTTCAAATCGGGTGCGCAGGATAATGATCCGGCGCAGGCTTTAAACTCAGCCGGTGTTCATCAGCCGGCAAACATTATTCCTTCAAATACTTCTTCTATATCCTGTCCCTGAACCAGTCTCGGCCAGTCTCCTGTAACAACGGTGACCTTGTATCTTTCACCGCCTTCTGCTGTAAGGATAACCGTGTCTTTGCTGTTGGTCTCAGTAATCTTTAATTTAGTTCCTGCCTTGACGGTTTCTTTCGTGGTTTCTTTTCCGTCTTCGGAGAGCTTGTCAAATTCCATATCTTTCTTAAGCTTCAGCTCGAAGTCACTGGTGACAGTATAGAATTCACTTCCTACTACCAGCATACCGTCATCATTAAGACTTGCGCAGGCTGTTCCATGCAGAGTGCTTATGACATCGTCACGGATCGAAATATAGAACCTGTCAGGATTGTAAATTGTAGGCATCGTCTGAGCATATACGGTCTCCGGTACTATTTCTTCATACAAAGCCGTGCATCCTACGATCTCTAATCCGAGCCCATTCATGCTCTGCTTTGTTTCTTTCGGACCGTCTTTAGTAATCTCATAAATAGACATTACCGTATAATCATTATCTTCTGTACCTGTCGCGATCAGATAATATCTGCCGTTCTTTGCTAAAAGATAAGATGTGAAACTGTATGCGCTCTCATCAATATCATAACTCTTGTCATCAATTCTGATCGTAAGATATACAAAAGCAGACTCATTTTCTTTAGTTCTTACATCTGCAATGATATTTTCATAATCGCCGTCGCCGTCTATGTCCGCATATAGTTCATTTCCGCTTGTAACATAGTTAGTCATTACTGTGTCTTCGCCCACATTAAAGACATCCGCATATTTCTTAAACGGTACTGAAACCTGTATCGTCCCGTAAGCCAGCGGAGCTACAGTTCCAGCTTCGGCACATATACTGATCCCTTCCGGTTCAAATGTCCAAAGCACATCATCGCTGTCAAGCATCTTTGCAAAAGACTCGATCGCTTCCTTATCATAGAACTCATCATCAAAAGCTTTGGCGCATTCCATAACAGCGTTCTTAAATTTCTCTTTATCTTTTACGATCGAAGAAAGACTGATCTTTTCTCCCGTCTGAGGATCAAAATTAAATGTGGTAATACTCTGGAACGGATGTACTCCTCCGATATATCCTTCACGGTCTATAACAAAACTGAACGCTTTGTCATCAGCCCTCTTGAGCAGTATATTGCAGTCATAATAGTATTCGCCCTGAGTCCTGCCTCTTTCTTCATATTCCTCAATGACGCTGTCGGAGTATTCTTTCTGTTCTTTTTCATAATTCTTGTACTCATTATCAAGGACGGACTCTACTGCAGCCGAAAGCTTCGGAAATGCCGCTGCCGCCTCATCGGAGAACACAAATTCATCAAAGTCCGAATAAAAGAGCGTCATAAACGAATCCTTCGGATGTGAATAGATCGTGGTCTTTTTGATAAAAAAATCATGATCCATCAGGGAAAGCTTCTCTGTAACCTCGGTTTCATCCGGTTTTGCAGTATCTTCCGGCTTAGTCGTCTCATCCGGTTTCGCAGTATCTTCCGGCTTTGAAGTGTCCTCAGTCTTTGAATTATCCTCAGTCTTTGAATTGTCCTCAGTCTTTGAATTATCTTCAGTCTTTCCCGCTTTCTTAGTCCCCTCTGTTTTAGTATCGTTGTCAGATGATTTCTTGTTGTCATCATCCTTTTTTCCGCATCCTCCGACAATCACCAGAGCGCAGGCTGAAAGCAAAACTACTTTCTTTAATTTTAATCTGCTCATAATGATCCTCTACCTCTATTCTTAAAATGTTCAAGAATGTCTACGGTTTGTCTCCCATGTTCTTTCACATTCCATTCATGTATGCAGTCGTTTATGCCCAAGGATCATCCTCTTTGGCTTTTCTGATACCAGGAAGAAGTCCCTCGTACTGCCACAGGAACCACTGATTTCCTTTACGTCTTAAAGTTACCTGTCTCGGAGAATCCGCTCCGCCCGATTTAAGCCAAAGCGTTGCATAACCATCATTCTGATATGAATAAGGATTCGATGAAACGCTGATAGTATACGGCTCCTTCGGTATGTAATTATTCTCCGGTACTGCTCCTTCAAAATATGAGAACGGCACTTTCTTTCCATCCATAAATCTGTCCCTTATAAACTGCTCGTCACGAACCGAAAGATTCTCCGGTCCCTTAAGGAAATTAACCATTTCTTTTCCTATCGCAGGCGAAGCAGCATAAGCGCAGAATGCGCATACAGTAAGCGCCGCTGCCTTAAACGGAGTGGTAAGGTCTGCCTCCGGCAAAGCCTTAAGCTGTTCCAGGCTTTCAGGAAGAGCCTGAAATGTAAATGTTACTGTCTCGTTCTTCGATGCTGTAACAGCCTTATTCACAGCATCCTGCGCACCTTTTAAAATTCCATCAAATAATCCCATTGGTAATCCTCCTTTACTTTTGATCGGGTATGGGTTCAAGTCTCGTACTGCGTACAACCCGGTAATATACTGATTATATTTTAATATATTTTTCTACATATTACAACTGTGAATGTTCTCTGAACGTCTTTGAAACTTCTGTCGGTGTATTAAAAACTTTGTCCGCACTCGCTGCAGAACTTTGCATTTGCCTGACGTGCCGCGCCGCAGTTGGTACAGAAACCTGCCTGTCCGGCTCCGCCTGCGCCCGTCGCATTCATGCCGCCGGCTCCGCCTGCGCCCATTGCGCCCATCGCGCTCATCGCGCCCATGACGCCCATCATCATTGGCATGCCGGTCATACCATTCATTCCGGTCATACCATTCATTCCGGTCATGCCATTCATTCCGGTCATGCCTTCCATTCCGTTCATGCCTTCCATTCCGGTCATGCCTTCCATTCCGGTCATGCCATTCATTCCGGTCATGCCATTCATTCCGGTCATGCCTTCCGTCCCCTGCATGCCATCATACGAACCGCCCATCATCATCATTATAGGCATTCCCACATTTGCTTTGGCAAGCTCCTGCTGATCTGAGACTGCCCTGTTATAATTCTTAATCGATTCATCCGTAAGAACGAAATCCGTTATCTGTACATTGGCATTGACCCCTTCCATACGAAGAGCATCCGCCACAAGACCTGCAAGGATACCGTTCCTTTCATTACAGACTACTGCCTGTCCTGCCGGCCAGACTGTCATACATCTTGAAACGATCTGCGGCAGCCTGCCCGCAAGATCTCTCTTTGCCATTTCTTCCGACGGAAATCTTCCCGCCATGTATCCGGCGATATGTACCCTGCCCCTGATATCGGCAGTCAGCGGCAGATTATTCAATACCGATTCCGAAAATAATATCCTGGTCTCAACACTTATATCAAACATACCTTTCTCCTTTCGTTCCCCATCCCCATTATAACATAGGCACAAAGCGGATACAATCCGCGCTTTCCCTGACGCGGATTGTATCCCCCTCAACTTCAGTTAAGAATATATACAAAAAGATTCAGATATGAAGCAAATACGGTCCACATGACATAAGGCACCTGCAAAAGTCCTGCCGTCTTGTTTTTTGCGTAAAACCTGACAGCCATGACCGTTGCCAGGATTGCCAGCACTGCGATCCATATAAATGCGAACAGTCTCCATTTTAATATGAAAAATATAAGAGGCCATATGAGATTTACTATCAGCTGTGAATAATAGACCGATGAAACATCAAAATCAAGCAAATCCCTGCTTTTCAATATCCCGTAAGAAACTCCCATCAGAATATAAAGAATTGTCCAGACTACCGGAAATAATGCCGGAGGAGGCGCAAGTACGGGTTTTTTCAGGCTTTCATAGTCCATGGAACCCGAGATCAGAAACCCTACCAGTCCTCCGAGCGCAACCGGTACAAGAATAGTACCCGCGTATAGTTTAATCTTTTTCCAATTAATTATGATCATATCAATAAACACTCCGCTTTTTTCCTTAGTATATGTAAACGGAGGTTTTATTATTCTATTTTGTGGAAGACTTATTCATTCTGCTGACGTGCGGGTGTTCTGCGGTTGTTCTGCGGTTGTTCTGCGGTTGTTTTACGGCTGTTCTGCTGTTGTGTTGCGGCTGTTTTGCGGTTGTACGGTCAATTCCCTTTCTTCCAAACACCCTTACTGATTTCATAAACTCCGTCATGATACGGACCTTCTCCGGTAAAAAATGTTTTGAATCCACATTTTTCCAGAACTCTGCCGGATGCTTTATTCTCCAGAAGGCGAATACCATAAACTTCCGAAATACCAACCCGATCTGTTATCACCGGAAGGAAACCACTTACTGCCTCTGTAGCATAACCCTTTCCGGTGTATTGTTTAGCTACATGATATCCAATTTCCCATTTACCACCACCGATCGGAACCAGCTGCACATAACCGATATTCGTTCCTTCTTCCTTTGTGATCAGCGCGTAGATAAGAGGTCCTTCAGTAGAATTATACTGTGACATTATGAACTCTATAGTTTCCCTGGCATCTTCAAGTGTCTCAAAAACTTCATCAGGGACGAATCTCCTGATATCCTCGTCCAATGAGTTTTTGTGAACATCCATTGCCATATCCATTGTCATTTCTGTTATTTTTAATCTTTCTGTTTCCAATAAAATATTCATTTTGTTCCTTTCTGATCATTTCCATATTCAGATGATCACTGTCTTATTCTCTTTTCTTCTCAATCACTATAAGCGGAATTTTCACTTCTTCTTTGGTCAGTCCCGCATGACATCCGGGCATTTTCTGTGCCTCAAAATGTGTATTAAAAATGCTCTTGTCAGATATGGCCAACGCGACATAATCACCGATCATATCTTCCAGGCCTTCACGATCATTTCCTGTTCCAAACAATCGATCAAAAAGCACCTCATCTCTTGTCAACAAAACAAAGGAATCTCCAAAGTATTTGTTGAAAACCTTTGGGAAGGTCTCCTTGTATTCATCTTTCACAAAGAGATTTAATGTGCGCGGCTCTACAGAAGGCTGCCGTACAAGGCAGTTCATGATCTCGGGGTAATCAAGCAGACAGTAATTATTGCTGTCCATATGACCATGATCCGCAGTAATCAGAAACAGTGTATCAGATAATCCTGATACTGTTTTCTCTACCATTTTTTCAAGCTCTGTTATTATTTTGTGCGTTTCCAAACTTCCCGTTCCCGTCTTATGCATTGTAGAATCCGGTTCACTCCAATATGCATAAATAAACTTTCTTCCCGGCTCGCTGCATAGTTCTTCCACATGGTTCAGTATTTCTTCAATGCTTTGAGGATATGGCGGCATAAACGGCATTGCTGCATATGCATTACCCCCTGTCTCCTTTATTATCTCAATGATATTTTTATACGGAGTGTATCTAAAGCCGACATTGTATTCTGCTGCGGGTATAGTTTCTTTCAACGAATCCTCAGCCCACTTCATTCTTCCATCTGAGTATTCGGCTGACGGAACTGCATTTTCTTTCTCCTCCAGCTGTTCTGTGTTCGTAAAAACAGTCACATTTTTATCTATCTGTGGATAATAGATATCCCATCCAAGCCACCCGTGTTCATTCGGATATAATCCGCTGAGGATAGCTGTGGTCGCAGCAACCGTTGTAGGCGGATATACAGAATCAAATGAACCTGCAATATGGCTTCTGAAAAAACCATTCTTCTCAAGATGTTTCTCAACAATAGCTGTTCCCATCGCATCAAGAACAAGAAGCACAACATTCTTATACTCCCCTTCAAGATACTTATCAGCAAGAGAAAGCGTCGCAGCTGTTGTCTGCGCTCCAAATCTCTTTAATATGGAATTGGACAGATTCACAAGACAGTTGTTATAGTCCGGTAAATCGGATAGTGTTTGTCTGCTCATTTTTTCTGCCTCCTTTAAGTTTAGTTTATGCCTACTTCATTGCCATATGGACTCACTTTAGATGTGCCGCTACTTCAAACCTAAAGTTTATACCTACTTTATAATCATATGGACTCACTTTTTTCGTACGCACCATATAACATTGTTAGCCGGGCCGGCACAACTCTCCTTATGATATCCCCCGTATACATTAACTATTTCGTATCCGGTCAATTCCAGGAGATACTTCATTTCCTGACGATATGTCTGCCGCATTTTCAATGGACGGATTCTTTCATCCACAACATTCCCGCTGTCATCGAGGGTTTCAAATTTCCAATTCCCGCTCATGATCTGTGTGTAAGGATCATACGAGATCACATTGTATATCTTCTCACGCTGCCCCTTTTTATTCGTGTATTCAAGGCGAAATGAATAATCCGTATCCTTTGTATCTATCTGCTGTGCCTGGAAATGCGGATGCGGATCAAATGTATTGAATGTAAGCATTCCGCCATCAGACAGATTCTCACGAATGTTCAAAAGCGCCGCACGCTGTAATTCGGGTGTAAGCAGATGCATAAATCCGCTCCGTGCGATGATGGCGCAGGAGTATTTTTTATCACTTCTGAACTCCGTCATATTCGCAGGGAAAATATTTAGGTTAAAACCTTTGCTCTTCGCCTTTTCATCCGCAACACGGCACATGGCTTCGGAAAGATCCGTGCCATCCGCAATTATCCCGTGCTCCGCAAGGTACAACAAAACAGCTCCGGTTCCGCATGCAATGTCTATCACACCACCACTGCCGTACTGTCTTGCAAAATCCAGATAAAATTCCTGGAATCCCGCGTGGTTATCTTCGTCCTTATACATCTCATTCAGATACAGGTCATAGTTTTCCGCTACATCCTCAAAATCATGTAGATCCATGTTTTAAGCCTCCTGCTAAATCTTTTTCTCTGTTCTTTCCTTGTACGATAAAAAATATATATTTGTTCCCTTGATTTTCCCTTATCAGCTCTCACATGAACATATGTTACATTGTAACACAAGTGAATATGCGAGTGAAAGCTTTAATCGTTAAACCCCAATGTTATCAAAGTTTGCGGGGCCGCTTTTACACCATCCGGAATATAAATCTTTTCTAGTTTCCATTATTCTAACAGCTTCATGACCGCATCGCAGACATATTAGTTTTCATTATTTTAACAGCTTCATGACCGCATCGCAGACATATCCTGCGACAACCAGTTTATACTGTAATCTTGTCGGTTGTACAGGCAGCAAAATATGATATGAGATGACTTCGTTTTCGCCACCGCAAAGATCATGACAAATTGCGAAATACACTTCTCCCGGAACTGATGCCTCCACATTTTGCGGATCTACATTTCCCATAGTTCCGGTGATCCCGATTCCAATATTTGCATTATATGTCTTTTTACAGGCAGACGCCATTGCTGCCGCTGTCTCCTTCGAATAAACAGAATATTTTTCTATAATCTCTTCAGGAACTCCCTGCATGATCTTTGCCTCATTACAATAAGTAATAAATGCTCCCTTAAATATTGCCGATGAACCTTCGGTATCTGTTATAAGTGAAGCAATCTGACCTGATGTTGCGGATTCCATCGTGGTTATCGTAATATTTCTCGATATAAGAAGCTTCGTGAGGCTTTCATATGCTTTTCTAACTTTTATTTCATCATAAAACTTTTCCATTTTACAGCCCTTCCATAGTGCTGTACGTGTCATTTCTGAATTTCTCATTTTCACACGTACTGTTTCCTTTTTTCTGTACGTGTCATTTCTGGATTTCTCATTCTCACACGTACAGTTTCATCATATAATATATCTCAGATGAAGATGCCCTATTACGCAATGTTCGAACTCACCAATGGATTTCATCATATAATATATCTCAGATGAAGATGCCCCGGCTCTAGGCTTAGAGAAAGCGGCAGTAACAAGATTTTCTCAAGCAAGGCGAGATCCCCGCCTGAGATACACGTTGCGCGATGATGCACATCGTTTTTTACACACTTTTCTCACTTGTTAAATATATATGAATTATATAAAAAAGTCATTGACTTGACAACAACTTGTCTATATAATCTGACGCAAAAAAGTTGAAGCCCTGTCGGGAACATCAACCTATTTAATTTTTATTCGATAAATAGGCTGACAGCATAACAACCTTTTTACATTTGTTCTAATGTGTGTTATAATAGAATAGAATAGTTTTGTTCACTCACACCGCACGGCAAAAAGAGCCAGGATAAACGTGTATTTAAAAGAATATTTATATTTATCCACACCGCACGGCAAAAAGAGCCAGGATAAACGTTTGTTTTAAATGTGTGTTTCTATAGAATAGAATTATTATATTCACCTACGTTGCATGTAATAAAAACAGAAAGAATAAATATTGGTTTTAGTAAAAGGAAATAACCTTGTTTACTCCAGGAGAAAGGAGAAAATCCAATCATCAGCCGAGAATTGGATTGTACAAAAGCTTATGAGCAAAGAATCTAAAAAAGTCAAAACAAGTAAAATAAGCTTTATATTGGCGCTTGCGC
>CACZSY010000176.1 GCA_902783965.1 uncultured Lachnospiraceae bacterium | reverse complement strand
CAAGGAGCTTCCAGGCGTAGTAGCAGCTGATGATAAATAAGAGAGGAAAGAATAATATGCGTAAAAAGATAATTGCAGGAAACTGGAAGATGAACATGACTCCGAGCGCAGCTGTAAAGCTTGTTGAAGAGTTAAAGCCATTGGTTGTTTCTGATAAAGTTGATGTAGTTTACTGTGTACCTGCTATCGATATCGTTCCTGTTGTTGAAGCGCTTAAGGGAACCAATGTTGAAGTAGGCGCAGAGAATATGTATTTTGAAGAGAGCGGAGCTTATACCGGTGAGATCTCTGCTTCAATGCTTGTAGATGCAGGCGTTAAATATGTTATCATCGGTCATTCTGAGAGACGTGATTATTTCAAGGAAGATGACGCTCTTCTTAACAAGAAAGTTAAGAAAGCGATCGCTGCTGGACTTACACCGATCCTTTGCTGCGGTGAGTCTTTAGAGCAGAGAGAGATGGGCGTAACTCTTGACTGGATCCGTTTCCAGATCAAGTCAGACCTTTGCGGAGTGGAAGCAAAGGATGTTGCGAACATGGTTATCGCATATGAGCCTATCTGGGCTATAGGAACAGGTAAGACCGCTACAAGCGATCAGGCTCAGGAAGTATGCGCAGCTATCAGAGCATGCATAGCTGAGATCTATGATGCGGCAACAGCTGAGGCTGTAAGGATTCAGTACGGCGGTTCCGTAAACGCAGGTAATGCGGCAGAGCTTTTTGCAAAGCCTGATATCGACGGCGGTCTTGTAGGCGGAGCTTCCCTTAAGGCTGATTTCGGTAAGATCGTAAACTATTAATTTAAGATAACAGGGTCATAAGGTTTAAGACCCTCAACATCATTTAAATTGATCATATCCGGGAAGAGAATGTCTGGAAGGCATTCTCTTCCGCGGGTAATGATCTAAAGGTGTTAAAATTGAATGACTATTTAGAAAAACAAAGAAGCAAACTTCTGGACAATCTGGAATATGACAATGAAGAAGACAAGCTGAATGCTTTGATATATAAAAAGACAACGGAGTATAAAGATACCCAGTTCAGTATCGAGACAGATATCCGTTCTATTGAAAGAAATCAAAAAAGACTGAAGCAGAGAAAACTGGATCTTGCGGCGGCGGTATTCTATTCGGTTATGATAGTCTTGATACTTATGGTCATTAACCTGGGCGGCAGAAATAAAGTCATGGCAGCCATGCACGGCGAAATCATCTTGTATCTGGTATATTTCGCACTGATAGTATACATATTAAAAAAAGCATACTGGTGCATTTATGATCATGGCCATGACCTGCTTCCTATGCTGGTGAAAACCAATCCTTCAGTGAAAGAGAGCATTGATGAACTGATACAGCGTAAGGAAGCGGATGAACTAAAGGTACTTAAGCTTAAGGTCGAATTGGACGGGCTTAAAAAACAGCTAAATACAATACAGAGTTCTAAAGAAGGAGAAAACGAAATGAGTAAGACAACTATTTTAATGATTCTTGACGGCTACGGCCTTAACGACAGGACTGAGGGCAATGCTGTAGCGCTTGCTAAGACGCCTGTCATGGACGGACTTATGAAGGATTATCCTTTTGTAAAGGGATATGCCAGCGGACTTGCGGTAGGACTTCCTGACGGACAGATGGGCAATTCGGAGGTCGGACATCTTAATATGGGCGCAGGCCGTATCGTATATCAGGAGCTTACAAGGATCACCAAGGAGATAGAAGACGGCATATTTTTTGAAAATGAAGCTCTTCTGGCAGCTGTAGAAAACTGCAAAAAGAATGACAGCGCGCTTCATATGTATGGATTATTATCTGACGGCGGTGTTCACAGCCACAATACACATCTTTACGGACTTCTTGAACTTGCAAAGAGAAGCGGTCTTTCAAAGGTTTATGTTCATTGCTTCCTCGATGGAAGGGATACGGCGCCTACAAGCGGACTCGGATTTGTAAAAGAGCTTGAAGAAGAGATGGCAAAGATCGGAACAGGTAAGATCGCTACGGTTACAGGCCGTTATTATGCAATGGACAGGGATAACAACTGGGACAGAGTAGAACTCGCATACAATGCGCTCACACTCGGAGAGGGCGTTAAGGCGGACAGCGCGGTGCAGGCAGTACAGCAGTCATATGACGCGGGAGAAAATGATGAATTTGTAAGACCTACAGTTGTTCTTACCAATGGTGAGCCTACTGCGACGATCAATGAGAATGATTCTATCATATTCTTTAATTTCAGACCTGACAGGGCAAGAGAGATCACAAGAGCATTCTGCTGTGATGATTTTGATAAATTTGACAGAAAGAAAGGCTTTATGAAGCTTACTTATGTCTGCTTCACAGAGTATGACGTTACCATCCCTAACAAGATCATAGCCTTTAAGAAGGTTGAGATCAATAATACACTCGGAGAGTATCTTGCGGCTCTTGGAAAGAAGCAGCTCAGAACTGCCGAGACAGAAAAGTACGCGCATGTTACATTCTTCTTCAACGGCGGAAAAGAAGCTCCGAACGAAGGCGAAGACAGAATCCTGGTTAAGTCTCCTGCGGTTGCAACCTATGACCTTAAACCGGAGATGAGCGCATATGAAGTATGCGACGGCCTTGTTAAAGCTATAAGGGGCGGCGAGTATGACGTTATAATCATCAATTTCGCAAATCCTGACATGGTCGGACATACCGGAGTTCAGGAAGCTGCTGTTAAAGCTGTAGAAGCAGTTGATGAATGTGTCGGAAGAGTAGTAGATGCGGTTAAGGATACCGGCAGCCAGCTCTTTATCTGCGCGGATCACGGAAACTGCGAGCAGCTTGTTGATTACGAAACAGGAGCGCCGTTTACTGCGCATACAACCAATCCTGTTCCTTTCATTCTTGTAAATTATGATGAGAATTATACATTAAGAGAGAATGGATGCCTTGCAGATATAGCTCCGACTCTTCTTGAGATGATGGGATTAGAGCAGCCTAAGGAAATGACCGGAAAATCCCTTTTGATCAGAAAATAGTCAGAGATTATATATGTAAATGTGTTGACTTGATGTTTCATATATGCTACAATCCAAATGTTGTCTGCTGATATACAGGTAACAGGCTGTTTGGTACAGCCGATATGCAGACAGAGCAGCATTATGTGAATGTCCGTTATGAGCACATTATGGACTGACAATACCGGAGGAATCAGGATGAATACATTTTTAACAATTTTATATGTTATCGACTGTCTTGCGCTTATCGTGATCGTTTTGCTTCAGGAAGGCAAATCAGCCGGACTTTCAGGCTCGATAAGCGGCGCTGCAGAGACATACTGGGGCAAGAATAAGGGACGTTCCGTAGAAGGAAAACTTGAAAAGGCTACAGTAGTTCTCGCGGTTATGTTTATTGTTTTATCTCTTATTTTAAGCTACATTGCAAAATAGAGTGCTTCAGAGCATTACCGGCAGTGACAAGTGAATTATATGGTTGTAAGACGGTCTGTGATATCCGGGAGGATATTATAGACCGTTTTTTATATGCATACGGGGTGCGCAAGGAAGATTCCCGGCTGTTGCCGGGCGCACCCCGGCGCAGGCGAGTAGGAGCGGGAAAGCCTCCTCCTACTCGATTATCATAGGATATTTCCCGGTGATGGCGGGCAGGGTCGATTTCATCGACCTTTCCGATTGATGAAGGAGGTTTACTTATGGAAGAAACAAAAATTTATGAGAGAAAAAAACTTATAATGGATCTTGTCAGCGATGAGAATTATCATCCTATGAAATTCCGAGAGATGGCCGGATTTTTACAGGTCCCGAAGAAGGACAGGGAAGATTTTAAGCATATTCTGGATCTGCTGCTTGCGGAAGAAAGGCTTGCGGCTGACGCTGACGGAAGATATGTTATGGGAAGCGCGCAGACTCTTACCGGAGTTTTCATGGGGAACCGGAAAGGGTTCGGATTTGTGCGCGTTGAGGGTATGAAAGAGGATATCTTTATCGGAGCGGATAATACCGCTAACGCTTTTAATAACGATATAGTTGCCGTAAAGATCATAAAACAGGCTCCGGGAAGGAAAAAAGAAGGTATTATCACAGGGATCGTGGAGCGTTCACGGGAT
>CACZSY010000175.1 GCA_902783965.1 uncultured Lachnospiraceae bacterium | reverse complement strand
GAGTCTTACGCAATGTCCGTTCTTAATATCAATGGCAGGATATAACTGCATGGCTTTTCTCCTTTATATTGTTCCCTTTGTTGAAAGTACGTCTTTAATCCTCTCATCATAGCCGCAGGCTTCGTCCAAAGCTTTTGCAAATGCTTTAAACACACCTTCTATTATATGATGATTATTTTCTCCGTCAAGTTTCTTTATATGGATATTCATACCAGCCGTATAGGAAACCGCATAGAAAAATTCCTTAAGCATCTCCGTATCGAAATATCCGACCCTCTCGCAGGTCAGAGGCACGTCGAAGTTAAGGTACGGTCTTCCCGAAAGATCAATGGCACAGAGTATCAGTGCTTCATCCATCGGAAGTATGCTCTTTCCGTATCTTCTTATGCCCTTCTTGTCTCCCAGGGCTTCCTTTATGACAGTTCCGAGAACAATTCCCGTATCCTCTATGGTATGGTGCGTATCGACTATCAGGTCTCCCTGAGCGCTGATCTTAAGATCGAAAAATCCGTGCTTTGCAAAGCTTTTGAGCATATGATCAAAAAATCCGATCCCGGTATCTACATCCGCCTTGCCCGTTCCGTCAATATTGAGTTCTATTGTTATATCAGTCTCCGCTGTAGTCCTCTGGATACCCGCAGTCCTGTATATCTTCTTCGTAGTCTTTGGATCCGTTGTCTTCGCCATCTTTATATCCTTCCTTCTCAGTTAAATCTCACTGCAATGGAATTGGCATGCGCCGTAAGTCCCTCTGATCTTGCAAATGTCTGTATATCGTCGCTTATAGCCGAAAGCGCTTCTCTCGAGAATGAGATTATACTGCTCTTCTTGATAAAATCGTCAACGCTTAACGGCGAAAAGAACTTTGCAGTTCCGTTGGTAGGAAGCACATGGTTAGGTCCCGCGAAATAATCTCCGAGAGGTTCGCTCGAATATTCTCCAAGGAAGATCGCGCCGGCATTCTTAACCTTCGTCATAGTCTCGAAAGGATTGGCGGTTACTATCTCCAGATGTTCGGAAGCGATCTCATTGACTGCATCCACGGCATCGTCCATATTCTCAGCGATAAGGATATATCCGTAGTTTTCAAGCGACTTTTCTATAATGTCCTTTCTCGAAAGCTCTTTGGTAAATTTTTCCACTTCAACGCTTACTTTATCCGCAAGCTCCCTGCTTGTCGTGATCAGTATGGCGCTTGCCATCTCGTCATGTTCCGCCTGTGACAAAAGATCCGCTGCAACGAATCTCGGATTGGCGGTCTCATCCGCAAGGACAAGTATCTCACTCGGTCCCGCGATGGAATCAATGCTGACATGTCCGTAGACAGCCTTCTTCGCAAGTGCGACATATATATTTCCCGGTCCTACTATCTTGTCGACCTTTTTAACCGATTCTGTTCCATAAGCAAGCGCTCCTATAGCCTGAGCACCGCCAAGTTTGTATATCTCGGTAACTCCCGCTTCATTTGCCGCTACAAGAGTGTTATAGTAAACCTCGCCCTCGCTGTTGCACGGCGTGGTCATGACTATCCTCTCCACTCCCGCAACCTTCGCCGGAATGATATTCATGAGCACCGATGAAGGATAGGCGGCTTTTCCGCCCGGAACATATACTCCGCACGACTGTATCGGAGTTACCCTCTGACCCAGGATAGTGCCCGAAGCATCTGTATCAAACCATCCAGACTGTCTCTGTTTAACATGGAAATTCCAGATATTCTCCTTTGCCTTCCTTATTACTCCGAGAAGCTTTTCATCCATCTTGGCGTAAGCGGCTTCTATCTCTTCTTTCGTCACTTTTATATTATCCGCATTAAGGTCTGCCTTGTCAAATTTTTTGGTATATTCGAATAATGCCTCGTCTCCTCTGGTCTTAACATCATTCAATATGACCGCAACCTTATCGGCGTATTCTTCATAATTGTTCGGACTCCTCTTTAAAAGATTTTCAAGGAGATCTTTTTTGGAGTCCTTATTAAGACTTACTGTTCTCATTATCAGTTTCCTCCTCTGTCCGGGACCGATCACCTTTTGTCCCCGACATCATAATATGAATCGTACGTTTCCTGCTCACGAACCGCTTTGGATAAGTCCCGCTTTTCTAAGCTTTGAAATTATGTCCGTGATTCTTTCCTGCTCCATCTTCATACTTACCTGATTTACAACCATTCTTGCAGAAAGCGGACAAATCTCTTCAAGCACGTCAAGCCCGTTTTCCCTTAAAGTCGAACCGGTCTCCACTATATCCACGATGACCTCTGAAAGTCCGACTATCGGGGCAAGCTCCACTGAACCGTTAAGCTTTATGATCTCGACCGTCTGATGCTTGGTATTATAGAAATAATCCTTCGCGATATGCGGGTACTTGGTTGCCACCCTGATGAGCTGACCGTGGTTTAGAAGCTCCTTCGCGCTCTTAGGACCCGCTACGCACATGCGGCATCGTCCGATCCCGAAGTCTGCCACCTCGTAAAGATTTCTTCCCTCTTCAAGTATCGTATCCTTACCCACTATTCCGATATCAGCACATCCGTACTCAACATAGGTCGGAACGTCGGATGCCTTGGATAAGAAAAATTTCAGCTTAAGCTCTTCATTTACAAATATCAGTTTTCTTGTATCGGGATCTTTCATCTGCTCGCAGTATATCCCGATCTGTTCAAGAATCTCAAGCGATTTCTTCGCAAGTCTTCCTTTGGCAAGGGCAAATGTTAAATATCTCATGCTTCCTTAACACCTCCCCTGATCTCAATGTTCTCCGTATTTCCGCTGCCGTCAACAAATACGATCTTTCCGATATTGCCCACAGCCGCATATCTTACATAATCCTGTCTGTCCTTTTCTTTCTGAACCATGCATACCCTTACGCCTTCGCTCCTTAAGCTTCTGCTTACGGAAAGCGCTTTCTCAAGACCGTCCGCTTCATAAAGCACCATAGTCTTTTCCGAATCCACCAAAACGTCGATCTTTTGTCTTGAGAGAGCTATCATTACCTGATCGAGAAGGACAACGATGCCGATAGCCGGAGCGGATTTATTAAACTGGCAAAGAAGCCTGTCATATCTTCCGCCGCTTGCGATACAGGTTCCCGTACCGAAAGTAAGGGCTTTTATAATTATTCCCGTATAATAGTTGTACTGGTTAACCATTCCCAGGTCAAATGAAACATATCTGTCATAACCGTATGACCTGATTATCTCATATACGCTGTCAAGGCGGTCAAGCGCTTTTATCGCGTCCTCGCAATCCGTCTTGGTTCGCGCGTAATCTATGATATCGTGGGATCCGAAAAGCTTCGGAAGTTCGATTATCAGTTCCTTTATCTTTTCCGGGACATCCTTGGTGGAAACAAGTCTTTCCGCGCCAAAGAGGTTCTTTTCCTCCATAAGATCCCTGAATTCTTCTATCTCGTCCTTCTCAAAGGAAGCATCCGTCATGATGCTGTTAAAGAAAGCCGCATTTCCAAGCTCCACCTGAAATTCCGTAAGTCCTGCTGCAAGAAGACACTCGATGCTCATTACGACCATCTCTGCGTCAGCTATAGCCGAATCAAAATTGATAAGCTCCGCTCCTACCTGCGTATTTTCTTTAAGCTTTCCCTGATATTTCGCATTGTTGATAAATGTCTCGCCCACATAGGAAAGCCTTAACGGAAGCTCCTCGTCGCGATAATACTTTGAAACGCATCTCGCAACTGACGGCGTGATATCCGGACGAAGAACAAGCGTAGACCCGTCTCTGTCTATGAATTTGTACATCTGCCTTGAAGGAACGGTGCCCCTCTCCTTGCTGAATATATCAAAATACTCAAACATCGGAGTCTGTATCGGTGAATATCCGTAACCTGCGATGATCTTCCTCATGCGCTCCTCAACGGCAAGCTTCTTCTCGCAGTCCCTGTCATATATATCTCTCACACCTTCAGGTGTATGTAATAATCTGTCCGACATTCAATCACTCCTTTAACATCGACATATACGTTCTCCGGACATGTCGAATAACAATCCCTAGTATAAGACAATGACGCCGGCATGTCAAATTATTTCTGAATCGCGCTCAGCCGGCTCTTTCACTCATTGCTTTCAGCCGGTTCTTTCATTCATTGCGCTCAGCCGGTTCTTCCTTATCGCGCTCAGCCGGCTCTTCCTTATCGCGCTCAGCCGGCTCTTTCATTCAGATCTTTCTGCAGCGTTTCAAGATAATGCACAAATACTCCGTTATGCTCGCTCACACGATAAGCCGGATCAAGCTCGTCAAATCTTATGCTCTTTCTGCCGCCGTCTTTTGCCCTGTCCCAGTATTCTTTAAGCATCCTGAATCGAAGATAATAATAAACTTCTTCCCCCGAGAAATGGATAAGAAGAAACGCAACTCCCCGCTGCTCTTCGAATTTTCTCATAAATTCAAGCTGATGCTCATGTACATTGGCAAGAGAAAACGAAGATGAATTGCACTCCTTTGCGTCAAAGCAGACCGGTACCGACTGCACGACTCCGATATAATCCACTGTACTCTTCTGTTCAAAATAAGCGAGCGTTATCCTCTTGGTCCCCGGTTCCATATTGACAGGCTTGATCGGCGTCGGAATCTTCTGGATCAATGCAAGACCGCTTGACATATATTTTTCATTGGTAAGATTGATAAGCTCTTCAAAAGTCGAACCGCGAAGCCCTCTGGTCTTATAATATCCCATTTTTATTCTCCGAATCTATTGATTATTATTCTGTCTGTTGATTGCTTTTCTGTATGTTGATTGCTTTTCTGTATGTTGATTGCTTTTCTGTATGTTGATTGCTTTTCTGTCTATTGATTGCTTTTCTGCATGTTGATTGCTTTTCTGTATGTTGATTGCTCTTCTGTATGTTGATTGCTCTTCTGTATGTTGATTGCTCTTCTGTATGTTAATTGTTTTTTTGTTTGTTAATTATACTCCTGTCAATCCCGTAAGAAGACAATATCCCGATAAATTCTTCATCCGGCATTGCCTTTATGCACTTTCCATTAAGTCCAAGTTCTTCACCGGCATCTTTAATATCCATTTCGAATGCATGAAGCATCATCCGTCCGGCCCTTACATCGCCGTATTTCATGTCGCCT
>CACZSY010000174.1 GCA_902783965.1 uncultured Lachnospiraceae bacterium | reverse complement strand
GACATCATCGCCCGAATCGAAGGTCTCAAAGTCATTTTCAAAGTCATCAGTATAAACCTCCACAGGCTCTCCCGCTATCAGACGCGCTATTTTATCCTGCAAGCCGTCAATATTCATTCCGACATATGTTTTTAGCGACTCGGCTGCTGAAGTTTTACGCCAATATGATTTAAATTCACCCATCTGCATAGCCATCATTACCGAATACGGATTGTAAATAGGTTCGCTTTTCTTAAAATCATAACCGTCATACCACTGCTTTGCCTGTTCAAAACTCATGTTGTACCGTTTACACAAGTTTCTTACCTCGGTCTCAGTAAATCCGGTATATTTTGCAAACGGCCCAGGCTGGAGAATTGTAAATTCTTTAAAATCCGAAACCGCAGATTCCGAACCATCTTTTTTTATGGGCAGAATACCCGTCATATAAGCTGCTGCCACAGCCTCAGATGTAAAATTACCATTTTTAAACCATTCACGTAAAAGATCAAGATATGCTTTTTGCGTTTCTTCATCGTTTTTAGCTTCTCTGATAATTGCATCCCATTCGTCTATTATGAAAATAAATTTCATTTTTGTCTTTTGGACATATGCAGTCAGACACTTTATTAATTTCTTTATCTCACTCACCTGAGGATAATCTTCTGTTATTTCAACGCGAATAGACTCCACTATCTCGTTAACGACAGATTTAATATTTCCATCCCGTCTTCTAACATCAGATACAAATCCTGCAATATCAAGGTATATCACATTAAACTTGTTGCGTAGTTCATCATAATACTCTGTTTTACCAATCTCTTTATCGTTAAACAGACTGCTTGAATCACAGGTATGATCATAATATGCACAAAGCATTTGCGCCGCATATGATTTACCGAAACGACGAGGCCGGCTAATACATATCAGTTTGTTAGGAGTACCTATTCTTTCATTTATCAGACCGATCATACCGGTCTTATCCTGATAGTCACCTTTTAAGATTTCCGCAAATCCGCTATTACCGGGATTAAGATAAGTTCCCATAACGTCAACACCTCTTATAACCACTGTGTTTAAATAATACCACAAAGAATACCGATATTCAACGGACAGCCTGCTTTTTCGTCGGCAACGATACAAATGGCAATATAGGTATATGTTCTCCTATCTGTCCTTTATCTCTATTCTGTCTAAAATTCCCTGCACACTTATGTTCTGATGAGTAAGATACATCCGCGCCACATCTTCTGCAAAAACTTTGTCCGCACCGGTCTTCTTAGCAATCTTATCAAGGTTCATACCTTTGTCAATTAATTTCATGATCTTTGAAACCAGCTCATAGTGGTCTTCTGAACGGCTCGGCGATGAGCTTTTTGTCAGGCTCGACGACAGGCTTAGCAATGAGCTTGGTGTCGGACTTGGCGACAGACTCGGTGACGGGCTTAGCAATGAGCTTGGTGTCGGACTTGGCGACTGGCATTGCGGACCGATCTGCGTTTTTTTTGCATGTCCGTAATATATAACACGAGGATTCAGTAAAAGAAGCTTTTTCCAGCTTTCTTCAATCCGCGTTCCCTTATGAAGTTCCAACTCATATAACGGATTAAGATCGCCCACAAACAGAGAGCCGTCATCAAGGCTTAAAGAAATACTGTCATCACTGTGTCCCGGAGTGTAAAGTATCTCTCCACTGATACCTATTTCACGCAGAAATTCTCTGCTGTCTCTTATATCCAGGATCTTTACCTTAGCATCTTCTACAGGTTTGAACCATCTGTTCTTCTCCTTTACAAAAACGCTGTCAGCATTGTGCATATAGCCCCATTGAACATCCGCAACGACTATTACCGGACCAAGGTCGGCAATCTCCTGCGCTATCCCCATATGGTCTGGATGAAAGTGTGATATCAGTATATGATCGATCTCCTGTACAGGAATGTTCAGCTTTCCCATTTCCCTGCAGAAGGCAGCAAATGTACCTGCCCAGCCGGTATCAAACAGCAGCTTCCCCTTATCGCTTTCAATGAGATATGTATTTGTATTTGAGTATTTAAGTTCGTGTATTTTCATCATGGCTTTTAAATATGTCTAACTAACTATAACATTATTCCTTTTATCAATGAATTCAGTTCACATACTATTCTTAAATTCAACAACTTTTCACACATTGCATTACAACACATTGATGTGAATATTCAACCTGTTACTTTCATTCTCTCCCAACAGATTGTTTATGTTTCGTTTTACCTGTGCTTTACTATTTTTAACAAATCTTGGTATTTCTATATACCAAAACATAATACAGTTAACGTAAATGCAATCTGCCGCCGACCGTTTGACGGGTGGCGATTCTATACAGGAGGTGCAAAAGATGTCTAATCTTGACTTGGAACTGATCGGAAAACGTATTGCGTTAAAACGCATCGAGAAAAACTATACTCAGCAGGAAGTCGGTGATAAGATCGGCGTTGGTTACCGTCATATTTCTAACATTGAGCGCGGCAATTCCAATTTCAGTCTGGAGCTGTTGCTTTCTCTTTGTGATGTACTGGATACAACTCCTAATTACATATTGCTCGGAAGCCTGCATCCTAATGATAAAACAAAGAACATCGTTGATTCACTCAGCCTCTGTTCCGAAAATGACATACCTACTATAACAGGTATAGTTGAAGTATTTGTGTCTAAAGCGAATAAGTAAACTTCAAAATTGATCAGGCAATTTTCCTCGCCTACCCCATATACAAGAAGGGCAGCTTATCAAGCTGCCCTTCTGTTATATGATGTCATAAAACTTTGAATTATTTAAGCTGTGCTGCAACCTCTGCTGCAAAGTCCTCATTCTTCTTCTCAAGTCCTTCGCCTGTCTCAAATCTTACGAATTTCTTTAATGTAAGGTTTACTCCGCACTTCTTAGCAACTGATGCTACATAAGCGCCTACTGACTGCTTTCCGTCCTCAGCCTTTACATATACCTGATCAACAAGGCAGATTTCCTTTAATTCCTTCTTGATACGTCCTTCAACCATTCCCTTGATAACCTTCTCAGGCTTAGATGATTCCTTAGGATCGTTCATGATCTGAGCCATAAGGATCTCTTTCTCATGTGCGATGAATTCCTCGTCAACCTCTGCCTCAGTTGTATACTTAGGATTAAGAGCTGCTACCTGCATTGCAACGTTCTTAAGGCATTCCTTAACTTCGTCGCTGTCTGAATCTGTGTCAGCCTCTACAAGTACGCCGATCTTTCCACCTGCATGGATGTAAGAAGCGATAAGACCTGTTGAAACGATCTTCTCAAATCTTCTTATCTTCATATTCTCGCCGATAACAGCGATCTGTGCTGCAAGCTCTTCGGCAACTGTCTTGCTCTCATCAAGAGCCCATTTTTCATCAAGGAATTCCTCGATAGTCTTAGCATCTGTTGCTGCTGCCTGTGCTGCTACTGCTGCAACATAATCTCTGAACTTCTCGTTCTTTGCAACAAAGTCTGTCTCTGAGTTAACTTCTACGATCGAAGCAACTTTTCCGTCAGCGCTTACGTTGGTTGCAACGATACCTTCCGCTGCAATTCTTCCTGCCTTCTTAGCAGCCTTGGCAAGACCTTTTTCTCTTAAATACTCAACAGCCTTGTCCATATCGCCATCGGTCTCGGTAAGGGCCTTCTTGCAGTCCATCATACCGGCACCAGTCATTTCTCTTAATTCTTTTACCATTGAAGCTGTAACTGCCATGATAATATATCCTCCAGATAGTTTTTATTTGTAATTAATACTAAGCAAAGTGTTTCAATTCTTATACTTCGCCTGCTGCCTCTGCCTCAGCTTCTCCCTCAAGAGACTCTTCTTCAACAGCTGATAACTCTTCGCCCTGATTTGCTTCGATAACTGCGTCTGCCATCTTGGAAACGATAAGTTTTACTGCTCTGATAGCATCGTCATTGCCCGGGATAACATAATCAAGCTCTTCAGGATCGCAGTTGGTATCTGCAATACCGAATAATTTGATTCCGAGTGAATGAGCTTCCTGTACGCAGATTCTTTCCTTCTTAGGATCAACTACGAAAATAGCATCCGGAAGTCTCTTCATATCCTTGATACCGCCAAGGAACTTCTC
Source organism: uncultured Lachnospiraceae bacterium (assembly GCA_902783965.1). Lineage (GTDB taxonomy): Bacteria > Bacillota > Clostridia > Lachnospirales > Lachnospiraceae > RUG11200. The sequence continues at coordinate 359 of CACZSY010000174.1, read as the reverse complement.
AAGCTTAACCCATTCCTTCTTGATAGCGATAACTTCTTTCTTAGGAAGAACATCGAAAGTTCCGTCTTCAGACATCTTCTCGATCTCTTTAAGTCTTGCGATCCTTCCCTGGATCGTCTTGAAGTTGGTAAGCATACCGCCTAACCATCTCTCGTTAACATAGAACATACCGCATCTTGCAGCCTCTGTCTTAACAGAATCCTGTGCCTGCTTCTTTGTTCCTACGAATAATACTGTTCCTCCATCGGTAACGATCTCCTTGAGTGCTGCATAAGCCTCGTCAACCTTTCCTACTGACTTCTGTAAATCGATGATGTGGATCCCGTTTCTTTCTGTGTAGATGTACTCGGCCATCTTAG
>CACZSY010000173.1 GCA_902783965.1 uncultured Lachnospiraceae bacterium | reverse complement strand
TATGATTATGTGATTTGTTTCAAGGAAATAAATGCTTTTTCGGCAGATACTCCTGATTGTACTTATCTTGATATCATTGAAGATATGGTCGATAGTGAAGAAAGCTTTGATATACTTTGCAATTTTGGAGTGTGTTTGGGAGCAGATGAAGTGTCTAACAGTTATTATTATTTATCCGAAAAAGGGATATATGAACCTTTAGACGATTATATTACTAACGAAAAATATTCCCATTATTACAAACTTCTTTCACAAAAATACTGGGATTCATATAAATATCGCGGGAAAATTTATGGTGTTGACAACAGCTACTCTACACTCTATTCCGATTATGGAATAGCAATATACAACGATCTTTTAGCTGAAAGCGGGCTCGATCCCACAATATTCAGCAAACCATTATCTGATTCATTTGAGGCATACAAATCATTATATGATAAAACCGGAAAAAAAGTAAATTACTATCGCTCTTTTTTCACCGAGGATATTTTTACGGCAAATTATATTGTTGGTGGAATAGCAATTTCTGACGGGAAAGCAAATAATGTGTTTGCTCGACCTGAAACGAAGGATTACTACGATTCTCTGAAGGAACTCGCAGAAGATAAGTATATTTCGATCAATTCAGATTCGGATATTATGGCATCCGGTTACGATGTACAAGATAAAGGAACAAAAGGAGAAATAATACATAACGAAAGCACAAGAACAACAAAGATCTATAATCAAATAAACAATTATATATGTACTCCAACAAATGCGATAGGCGTTTACTCAAAGTCAGCAAACAAAGATTTAGCAGTTGATGCCTTATTTAATGTTGTTTTCAATAAGGAAATAAATAATATTATCACTTTCGGGATCGAAAGTGAACAGTATATACTCAAAGATGGAATAGTTGAAATGAATGATGTTGATGAAAACAATATCAGCAGTTCTGTAGACACTACCTTTAATAATCCTTTGATATCGTATCAATGTTATCAACAGAATGATGAAATTATTTCGCGTGATTATTATGAGCTTTATGAAGATGCAGAATTATTAGAAGGTGTTGGTTTTCTCTTTGATGGTTCAAATATAGCTGAAACATATAACAATGTTGTAGGCAAAATAATGGAATTTGATCCAACGGTCAGTGATATAGATCAATATCTGACAGTTTTTAATAAGCAGCTTGAAGAAACGGGTTTGCAAATGGTTTTAGAAGAGATCAATAAACAATTGGGAGAATATAATGAAGAAAGCCATTAGTATAATAACAGCAGCAGTGATTTTATTAAGTTTTTCCGCCTGCAAGAATAATGAAACATCCGGATCTGATTGGAGAATCGTATCATCAAACGATCTTGTTGAATCAGAAAAGAACGGAATGTTTATAACAAATACATACAGTTCTCTGAGCTTTTTGGATTTCTCAACAATGGAACAAGCACCTGTTTGCGATGATCCTACTTGTAAGCATCAAGTCGATAGCGGCTGCACCTCCTATGGCAAGGAGAATCATCCTTTTTTATATGATGATAAACTGTATTATTTAAAGCGTTCCGACATTTACCAAGATAACGATATTTACATCAATGACATACAGCTATGGCAGAGCGATATAAATGGTGCAAATGAAAAACTCGTTACAGAGTTTAAAAAGCTTGATTATAATTCTTATAATAATATGATCCTTTATGGCGATACAATATATATGTGTATGGAATATAAGCCTTCAGACAAGGATTATAAAGAACTTGAGCATACCGAAAAGTTCGTGACCTATAATTTAAAAAACAGTGAGACAAATAATTACGAAGATATTGTAAAAGGCTATGTGTGCAGTTCGGATATAATAGGTATATGGGATAATAACATTATTTTCAGGACTTCTACTTCAAAAGAGAATCTTCCTTATATGGAAATGGTGGAGAAATATGCCAAGGATAACGGAGTTACGAATAGTGAGGCAATGTCAGCGGTAGTTGATGGATATGATACTGTTTATTGGCAGTTTGACATTACAGAAAAGAGTATTTCAAGATCAATGCTTCCATTACCACTGGCAATTTCAAAGAACTTCTATTACTATTCCGAAGAAAATAAGATCATGTATCTTGATAAAGACGGAAATAAAAATACAATAAATGAGGTCATTAATGCTAATGATGCTCAAATATATGACGGATATGTATATTTTAGTAATCATAATGAAGAAAACCCATCATCTTATTTGTTTAATGAACAATCAAAAGAAGTTACATCACTTGATAATAACTATAACATTTCAGCTATCAGTAATGATACCGTGATCCTGCAAATAATTGATGATAAGAATGATACATTATCTTATGAAAAGAAAACCATAGCGGAGATTGCAAAATAGTCTAAAACAACAATATACAATAAATATGGTGTTGATTAATTTTTTGCCGGAGGATAGTTATGAATGAAAACAGAAATGCAAACTTATCTCTTTACAAAATAACCAAGCGATACGGCAGCTTCACCGCCCTTAATGACGTCACCTACGATTTCACTCCCGGTGTTTACGGTTTGCTCGGACCTAACGGTGCAGGCAAATCAACGCTTATGAATATCATCACCGACAATTTGAAACCCACATCGGGTACTGTGAAATTCGACGGAATGAATACCTCCGACATGGATGATGATTTCAGAAAGATCCTTGGCTTTATGCCACAGCAGCAAGGAATCTATCCAAACTTCACGTTGGAACGCTTTCTCTATTACATGGCGGCATTAAAGGGCATGAAGAAAAAAGATGCAAAGGCTGACATTGAGCGACTCATTGAACTTGTGAACCTAGGTAATGCACGTTCAAAACGACTTGGTGGATTTTCCGGCGGTATGAAGCAAAGAGCGCTTATCGCTCAGGCAATGCTTGCTGACCCGAAAATTATTATTCTTGACGAGCCAACAGCAGGGCTTGATCCGAAGGAACGTATCCGCATACGAAACCTCATTGCCGAGATAGCTTTTGAAAAAATAGTTATTATTGCCACCCATGTGGTTTCTGATATTGAGTTTATCGCAAAGGAAGTCTTGCTCCTTAGACAAGGTGAGATAATCGGCGCAGGGAAGCCCTATGAGCTTTGCAGTAAGATAAGCGGAAATGTGTTCACCATTTTAGCAGAAGAAAACCAGCTTGCTGATATTTCTAAACAGTTCAAGGTCGGTAATATCGCAAAGGACGAGAAACATATTTTTGTTAGGATCATCTCAGATAAAGTTCCTCAAGGCTATAAATACAAGTCCTGCAAGCCTGATCTGGAGGACTTGTACCTCTACTATTTTGATTGAGGTAAGGCTATGCGGATATTTGTAAATGAGCTGATAAAAGCATTCTGCAAGAAAAGCACTATAGGAATATTTGTCGCACTTACAGTTCTTAACGGCGTTTTACTCTGGGTAAATGATGATCAGAAAAGCGAATTTTATACAGCGTTTCAATACAAAGCCGCCTACGCCGATTTAGAAGGGCTTGATGCTGGTGAAGCATATAAAGTGGTATCTGAAAAAGCTGTAAAGCTAAGGATGTTTGAAGATATTTCTTTCGGTATAGACATAACCGAAGAATTGAAAAATCATCCAAATATAGACGCAGAGCAGCTTATGCAGGAGTACAAGAGCAAGGAATACTTGCAGTATACAAACAACGAATTTGCAGAAAAAAATCTTACAAACGATATTCTGAAAGAGATAGAAGTCTGCGCCAAGTATGATGAGTATCTGCAAAGTATTGACGATACTGCTAAAAAGATGACTGGCATTTCTTTGTTTGCTGAACCAGACACATTCAGCTAT
>CACZSY010000172.1 GCA_902783965.1 uncultured Lachnospiraceae bacterium | reverse complement strand
TTCCGTATGATATCAGCGAGAGGGAGAAGAGATGCAGCGAGATTACCGCGATCCAGGCGGCAGGCTTAAGAAAGAGGCTTAAGGCGGCAGGTATAAGATCTGCTGTCGTAGGTATAAGCGGAGGACTGGATTCTACTCTGGCGCTGCTTATAACGGTCAAGGCATTTAAACAGGCCGGACTGAATCCGGAGGGGATCATATCGGTTACCATGCCTTGCTTCGGAACTACGGACAGAACCTATAATAATGCAGTAAAGCTTTCAAGAAAGCTGGGCACTACATTAAGGGAGATCAATATAAGAGAGACCGTATCGATGCATTTTAAGGATATCGGTCATGATGAAAATATACATGATGTAACATATGAGAATGCGCAGGCAAGAGAGAGAACCAGAATCCTTATGGATCTTGCCAATGAATATTCCGGTCTTGTTATCGGAACCGGGGATATGTCGGAACTTGCTTTGGGCTGGGCAACCTATAACGGCGACCACATGTCGATGTACGGGGTAAATGCTTCGGTACCTAAGACTCTTGTCAGATATCTGGTAAGATATTTTGCCGATACCGCCGAAGATAAGGAACTGAAGGAAGTGCTTTATGATATACTGGAAACCCCGGTAAGTCCGGAGCTCCTTCCGCCTAAGGACGGCGTGATCTCACAGAGGACGGAAGATCTTGTCGGACCTTATATGCTTCACGATTTCTTTATATATAACGTATTGAGATACGGATTTGAGCCGGAGAAGATATTTGATCTGGCGCATATAGCCTTTGAAGGTTTTTACAGTGATGAGACGATCATGAAGTGGATGAAAGTATTCTACAGGAGATTTTTCTCACAGCAGTTTAAAAGGTCATGTCTTCCTGACGGACCTAAAGTGGGCAGCGTAAGCATGTCTCCAAGAGGTGATCTGAGGATGCCGTCGGATGCAAGCGCAAGAGAATGGCTCAGAAAGATCGAAGGACAATTTTGAAAGGAAACGGTACAATAAAGATGGTTTGTTATTCTGATATGAATGTAGAACAGTTGGAGAAAGAAAGGGAGGGATTATTAAAAGCATTTGAAGAGTGTAAAGCTATGGGGCTTAAGCTTGATATGTCCAGAGGAAAGCCCGGAAGCGAACAGCTTGACCTTTCTAATCCTATGCTTGACATTGATCTTGGCGGCAGCGGATTTAAATGCAGCCAGGGCGTTGATATAAGAAACTACGGAATACTTGACGGACTTAAGGAAGCCAAGGAGCTTATATCGGCAATGATAGATATGGATCCGGAAAATATAATGATATTCGGTAATTCAAGCCTTAATATCATGTTTGATACGGTTGCCAGATCATTTACCCACGGAGTCATGGGAAGCAGGCCGTGGTGTAAACTTGATAATGTAAAATTTCTCTGCCCGACTCCGGGATATGACAGACATTTTGCCATAACCGAACACTTTGGAGTAGAGATGATAGAGATACCAATGACCCCGGACGGACCTGATATGAACATGGTTGAGAATTATGTCAATAATGACGAAAGCGTCAAGGGAATATGGTGCATACCTAAATATTCCAATCCGCAGGGAATAACCTACAGCGATGAGACGGTAAGAAGATTTGCGGCATTAAAACCTGCTGCAAAGGACTTCAGGATATTCTGGGACAACGCCTATGTGATCCACCATCTTTTCAACGGAAAAGAGGAAGAACTCTTAAATATTTATGATGAATGCGTAAAGAACGGAACGGAGGATATGGTATATATCTTCTGCTCAACCTCCAAGGTAAGTTTTCCGGGAGGCGGAATCGCAGCAATGGCTGCATCAAAGGCCAATCTTGAATATGTTAAGAAAAATGTAACTTTCCAGACTATCGGATATGATAAGATCAACATGATGAGACACGTGCTCTTCTTTAAAGACAAAAACGGGCTGATGGAGCATATGAAGAAGCATGCCGAGATCATAAGACCGAAATTTGACGCGGTAATGGAAGTGCTTGACAGGGAACTTGTTCCGCTTGGAATACTAAAATATACCAAGCCTAACGGAGGATATTTTATATCTGTAGATGTACCGGAGGGCTGCGCTAAGAAGGTTGTTGCGATGTGCAAAGAAGCAGGAGTTGTAATGACCGGCGCGGGCGCTACACATCCATACAAGAACGATGCAAAAGATACCAACATCAGGATCGCGCCTACTTATCCTTCGCTGGAAGAGCTTAAAAAAGCATGTGAAATATTTGTTCTGTGCGTAAAACTTGCAAGTGTAGAAAAATATTTACAGTAAAGAAAGGAAGAGAAAGATGTTTTGTACGAAATGCGGAAATAAACTGCCTGACGGTTCGAGATTCTGCACAAAATGCGGAGCAAAAGTAGAAAGCCCTGTCACACAGCCTAATGCCGACAATACGGCTGCCCAAAAAGCAGCCGAGGAAGCAGCAAGACAAGAAGCTGAAAGAAAAGCGGCAGCCGAGAGAAAGGCAGCTGAAGAAGCGGCTGCAAGGAAAGCGGCAGCAGAGGCAGCGGTAAGGGAAGAAGCTGAAAGGAAAGCGGCAGCCGAAAGAAAGGCAGCTGAGGAAGTGGCTGCAAGGAAAGCGGCAGCAGAGGCAGCGGTAAGGGAAGAAGCTGAAAGGAAAGCGGCAGCCGAGAAAAAGGCAGCTGAAGAAGCGGCTGCAAGGAAAGCGGCAGCAGAGGCGGCGGCAAGGCAAGAAGCCGAAAGAAAAGCGGCAGCTGAGAAAAAGGCAGCTGAAGAAGCAGCCGCAAAGAAAGCGACAGCTGAGGAGGCGGTTCCGGCTTCGGCTGTGGCTGAGGTATCTCCTGATGATGTCATTGATGACAGACCTGAACCTGCCAGAGGAGACGCCGAGCATGTAAAACCTATGCTGGAAGTTCCTGCAAAGAAAGGCAGGGGCAAAGCTGTTGCGGCTGTAATAATCATTATTCTTGCGCTCGCGGCAGCGGGAGGATGCGTATGGTTTTTCTTCTTAAGAAGCAAACCTTATGAGAAATTCGAACATGCGATGGAAGACGATGATTACGGTCTTGCAAGGGACTGGTATGATGAACTGAAAAAAGATGAAACTTCTGATGCTGACGAACTCATCATCAAAGAGATAGATGAACTTTTTGACGGATTTGCAAAGGGCGATATAAAAGATGTCGAAGAACTTGAAAAGAAGCTTTCAAAGCTTAAGAAGATCAGTAAAGATGATGATGTTGAGAAAGAATTTGAAAAGGCGGAGGATAAACTTTCAAAACTGAAGACTTCGGCAGGATACTGGAAGCAGGCTTTAGCCGATATCAATGATGGTTATTACAGCAGCGCGTTAAGAGACCTTTCCAAGATCATCGACGAAGATCCTAATAAAGGCTCGGTAGATAAAAAAGTTGACGAGATCATTGAAGCAGTAAAAAAAGAATTCGAGAAGAAATCTGCCGACGGTGATTTTGAAGACGGTTATTATGAACTGACAAGTCTTGCGGACTCGCTTAAGGAATACGGTTTTGATAAGAAGGCCGAGAAAGTTGAGAAGCTTGCGAATGACGCGAAGACGGAGATGGATAACGCCAAGGTCAAAGGATACGTTGATGAGGCGATGAAACTTGCCGAAGAAAAAGATTTTGAAAAAGCATATGACAAGCTTTTCGAGATAGAGTATTCTTACGGTGAAAATGAGCAGTATAAGAACGCACTGGAAGAGATACATAAACTTCATAAAGAAGACTATTTCCCTGTTCTTGAAGATAAGATCAAGACATTCATGGACTGCGGAAGATATGATTCGGCTATCCAGACTCTCTACAGAGCATATTATGATACTTCATACAGCTTTAAAGAGCAGATGGATCTTATAATCGAGTTTGTCGCTTCAAAGGGAAGCACATTTGAAAAAATGATGAATGAAGATCTTAAGGCAGGAAACGTTATAAATGTCTATGATGCTTTATATTATCTCAACAGCTTATTTGATGATAATGAAGCTGTTAAGAAAGCAAAGGATGACATCGATGATATATTTGATAACATCCGTTTCTATAATTTCAAATATATGTATACAACTTACGGAGGAGTTGAAATGTCTACAGATAACAGCTATCCGGATGTTGAAAACATATACAAGAGCTGCTATGAATTTAAGATAGATCCGACTCTTCCTGGACCTGCGCCTGGTGTGGTTGCTAATTCTTCATCCGTATCGATCAAAAACGCCGGAAGATACAGAAATCTTAAATTTGACGTATGGGCAAAACTGACACAGGAAGCAGAAAGATTCTCTGATGCGGATGCTTCAAAGGAAGCTGATTATAAAGTTGAGGTAATTA
>CACZSY010000171.1 GCA_902783965.1 uncultured Lachnospiraceae bacterium | reverse complement strand
GTCTTATAAAAGCCTGTTTTCTTGAATAAGACTCCGCGCTCTCACTGTCCATGTCGAGCGCCCTGTCCAAAGACCTGTAAAGCAGGACCACCATTAAGGCGGCGCACAGGCTCCCGTAGACTTCCCCGGCAATAAATGCTCCCGGGTGTCCGGATATAAAAAAACCAAAGCAGCACACTATAAAGCAGAGCATCATTATGCTTCCGATGAATTCATACAGTGTTCTCTTTGATTCTTCCATATAAATGCTCCTGTCTTATCTGCTGCCGGCTTCTCCCGGATCATCCCCGCCTGCGGAGGTCTCCCTTCGGTCATTGATGTCATCGATGTCATCAAGGTCGTCCTCCTCCGGTTCTGCTTCCCGGAGACTCCGGAAATAATCCTGTTCTTTTTTTTCTCTCTGGTAATCCTTATAGTACATCCTCCTGGTAAGGACATAGATATTGCGGAAGGATACGGCTATTCCGAATCCTATCCCCAGAAGAACTATATAATCTCTTCCAAGCCGTTCCGACAGCTTTATCGCAATGAACATGCATAAGAATATCGGAACCATCGCAGATATCCCTATCTGCGTAACAAGAGAAAGAGCAAATATTATCTTTTTCTTTTCAGACTTCAAAATAATGCTCCTAAATCGCCATTATAAGCCCTATTGTCAAAAAAGTCCAGCTGTTCCTTAATTTTTTGAAAATCCCCGCTGTAAATCAGTCCGAGAAGCTCATTCAGGGCTCTCAGGGCATAAACCGTTCTTTCTTTATCTATCATGCCCTCTTCTATGGCTTTCGCAAACTCATCCGCATCCATAACGACGACCCCGCCATCCACATCGATGACTACATCGAGCAGCAGGTCTTCAAACTCATATACATTATCCTGAACATGAGGCATGACTATATCGCAGTACCACCTTACCAGTCTGCCTCCGCTGTCCAGCATCTTGCTGACCTTATATCCCTTTTTCAAAAAATACATGCTGTAGCCCGAACAGATATCCTTTCTGGCGTGAATGCAGTCCCATCCGGTAATGATGATATCATCTTTAAACGCCAGTATCCTGTCCTTGTCAAGAATATTGACCTCATCAGGTATGTGTCTTCTTCTTATCAGTTTAACATTCGAAAACTCCTTTTCCATAAAAGCCTCCTTACGTTAATGTCCATTAATCAAGATATCTACCTTCAGTCAGTCCGGATCCTCGGACGGATCAGTTCTTGCTTTCTCAGACTTCCTCTATCATTGAAACTCTTCTTGCATGTCTTTCTTCTTTGGAAAAATCCGTATCAATAAATGTATCAACTATCTGTATAGCGAGCTTTTCTCCCACGATGCCTGCGCCGAGTGCAAGCACGTTGGCGTTATTATGTAATCTTGTAAGGCTCGCGCTTAAGGAATCGCTGCAAAGCGCCGCTCTTATCCCCTTGACCTTATTTGCCGCAATGGACATACCTATACCGGTTGTACAGATAACTATCCCGAGCGCGCACTCTCCTGCTGCAACGGATTTTGCAACAGCATGTCCATATTCCGGATAATCCACCGACCTTTTGCTGTAGCATCCGAAATCCTTGCATTCGATACCCCTGTCCTCAAGGTGCTTGACAATCCTGCACTTTAATTCATACCCGCCATGATCACATCCGATCGCTATCATAATACAGTTCCTCCTTAGGTTTTTATATTCAAGATCAGATCCTCACAATTACCGGATCTTCTTTGAATTCATCATTGATTCAGCCTATCATATTGTTCTCAAGCCTGTAGACTATCTTCTTGACGATCCTCACCAATTCAAAATAGCATCTCTCATAACCGATTATATCCGTGCCGTAAGGATCTTCGATATCCGTTAGTTCACCCGCGCCTTCACCGAAAGTAAATACCTTTTCCGGATCCACGCATCCTTCGTAATTCTTAAGCACAGCTTCCTTCTCCCTGACTCCGGAAGCAAAGACTATGGTCCTCTTCGTGATATCCCCCGCTTCAAGCTGTGAGGAAGTCTCTTTCATCTGCGCGACATTATTGTTCTTAAGCACATCCATAGCTTTAGGATTGACCGGTTCGCTGAACAGCACCACAAGCCCTTTCGAGATCACCGGAACCGGCGGCTCTTCGACAATTCCTTTATAAATCGCCGCTGCCATAGGCCCAACGCTGGTATCATCTGTTGTAACAAAGATTATCTTGTCATAATCCATATAAAGACACCGCCTTAAGACTTTGTTGTAAACTTTTTATCTTGTGTAGCACATGAGCTCCGAATACTAAACCTCCATGATATGGTGCCCGGCCGCTTTTGTAAGCCTGTTCATTATCGCGCCTGCGAATTCTTCATCTGACGCGCTCCCTCCGTTATCGCCGCAGAGCCTTTCCCTGTCAAAGCTTTCGGAATATATCACATCCGTTTCCTCATCGTCAAAGCTTCTCAGGATACCGTACAGTGAATGTGAAATGGTAACCGGATCCTTGATGCTTCCCGCGATCTTGACGTTCCCGGCCTTATACCTGTCCGCTGTTTCCTCCGCCGCTATGATCCCGGTCTTAAGACCGGATAATATATTATTTTCAACCATAGAGTTAATTTTGTCAACCACTGATTGCTCCAAACCTTTTATTATGGTAAGTTCCGCCTTCGGAGCATAGTGCCTGTACTTCATTCCCGGCGCTCTCGGCCGCAGATCCTTAGACGCATTCGCGTCAATGATCGCCGGGTCGTATATCACTTCTTTCAGCACGCTCTCAAGCATGACCGGCGTGATATATCCCGGTCTCAGTATCGCGAACGGCGCTTTTGTCAGATCAACTATGGTCGATTCTATACCTATGCCCACTTCCCCGCCATCGATTATCGCGTCTATCCTGCCGTTCATGTCATGAAATACATGCTCTGCTGTAGTCGGACTCGGCTTCCCGGACAGATTGGCGCTCGGTGCCGCGATAAACACTCCCGACTCCCGCAAAAGCTTCAAGGCGCCCTCATGATCCGGCATCCTTACCGCTACCGTATCAAGTCCTCCTGTAGTTTCATAAGGAACCGCCGCGGACTTTTTAAGTATCATGGTGAGCGGTCCCGGCCAGAACCTCTGCGCCAGTTTATAGGCATACTCCGGCACTTCGGCGCACAGCCTGTTCAGAGCGCTGATATCACATATATGAACGATAAGCGGATTATCTGACGGTCTGTTCTTTGCCGCGTATATTTTTCTGGAAGATTCCGGATTGAGCGCATCGCCGCCCAGACCGTATACAGTCTCTGTAGGAAATGCCACCAGTCCTCCCCTGCGAAGTATCTTCGCAGCTTCTTCAAAACTTTCATCCTGCTTTATCACAATCGTCTTCATAGTATCTTATAATTCCCTTCGCTATAGCGTCAACAATCTTTTCCCTGTACTCTTCACTGTTAAGAAGCCTCTCCTCTTTCGGATTCGACAAAAATCCGCATTCCACTATGACTGCGGGGATATCCGACTTCTTTAATATGTAATAATCCGTATTGGCCGCCGCTTCTCTTTCATTTCCCTTTGAAAGCATCCTAAGCTGCTCCTGTATCCTGACCGCGACAGCCCTTCCCTTAACCGAAGTCTTATAATAAAAGACCTGACCTCCCGCGGCCGAAGCTTTCGGAAAAGAATTCTGATGAATGCTCACTATCATGTCAGCCCCCGCATTATTGATAATGCCGACACGCTTTGTCATATCCGAAAGCTTTTTATTCTTATCGGTTCCGTTATATAATCCGTCTTCGTCCTCTCTGGTCAGGACTATCTTTGCTCCGTCAGCTTCCAGTCTGTCCCGCAGCTTAAGAACGATCTTGAGATTGATGTCCTTCTCAAGGCTTCCTCCCACGCCGATCTTTCCCGGATCCACGCCGCCGTGTCCCGCATCCAGGACTATCACCGCGCCTTTAAGAACTCCCTCTGTGTCGCGTGAACCGGTCTCTTTCCCCTGTATCCTTTGACCTGCGGCATCTCCGGTTTCTTTCCTCCCCGGTTCCCGAAAACATAACGCAAGGACCAAAACCGTTACCGCCAGCCCTGCCGTGACGCAGACAGCCGTCAATACTCTTCTTTTCCCCATCAGATATTCCTCATTTTCTTTTCCCCTGATCTTTTACACGATCTTCCCTTGAACTTTTCTCCTGATCTTTCCCTTATAATTCCTCCTGTATGATATCCCATACCCACGGGATATTTCCCTCATATTTCCATG
>CACZSY010000170.1 GCA_902783965.1 uncultured Lachnospiraceae bacterium | reverse complement strand
GGTCTCGGCGCGTTCTTTGCCGCCTTTTTCTTCTTTCTCTTGAACTTGATGTCTTCTATATCCCTGCGGACTCTGTACCTGGTGTCGGATGAATACTTCTTGTAGTAGAATTCCATCTTCTGCCTGCTTGAATCGATCTCTTCGATATTTCTTCTCTTAGCTGCCCTTTCTGCAAGGATACGCCTGTAGTCCGGATTGTCCGTGTACTTCGGTATATAACCGAACAACAGGAATAACAGTCTCATAAATGCCCTTGGTATAAGATATACCGGATTGCGGCTGTACTGTTTTCTGATGTCATCGAAAGGCTTGCTTTCGTAGGTCTTTCTTTCCGCTTTAAGTCTCGCGGCCCGTTCAGCTTCCTTGCGTTCTTTTTCACGCTTCTGCTGTTCCATCTTAATTCTCGCGGCGATGACCATCGGATCCGTGTCAATCTCGTCGCCCATGGCTTTGGCAGCATTTGCGATATGTTCTTTGCTGACGGATTCTTCATCGTCATTATCCGCTGTCTGCTTTGAAAGCTCAACAGCAAACGCATCATCGCTGTTCTCGATCCTGTATTCGATCTCGGCCGCTTTATCCGGATCCGCGCTTTCTTTTGCCGCCTGTGCGCTCTTTATTGCTTTGACTTTTTCTATCGCCTGAACCGCATCTTCGATGTCCTCACCGGTTATAGCAGCAAATACTTCCTCTGACTCATTGACATCTTTAGCCAGATCTATGCTGTCGACGTTGATTCCCTCGGCATCACCGAGCTCAAGACGCATATTTTTCTTCTGATTGGCGATACGCTCTCTCTCCGCTGCTTCGCGTTCTTCCTGTTCACGATTCTTCCTGGCTTCTTCTTCCAGTCTCTTTTCTTCTTCAATCCTTGCCAGACGCTCGGCTTCAAGACGGGCTCTTTCTTTCTCCTCCGCTTCGATCTCAAGCCTTCTGCGCTCAAGCATCTCTTCTATGCGGCGCTGTTCTTCTTCTTTTTCACGCTGTATCCTTTCTCTCTCTTCACGCTTGGCTTCCTCGATACGGCGTTTTTCTTCAAGCCGCGCAAGGCGCTCCTGCCTTCTGCGCTCGGCTTCTTCTTCGGCTGCGATCTTCGCCTGTCTTTCAGCCTCGCGAACCGCGTAGTAATTACGCTCTATCTCAATCGCTTTATCTATCTCATCAAATATCTCATCCGTATTATCGGACATTACCTTGACAAATGCCTGACTGCCCTCTTCGGCTATATAACCCGCGACCTCATCAGCGTGTATGTTGAAATCACCGCTTAAAAGCTCCCTGCCGTATTTCTTAACTACCTTCGGAGCTACCGCCTTGCCCTTCTTTTTCCCGAGAACAGGCATTTCCTGTTCCTTATCGCCTGTGTAGGACTGAAAAAGCATCAGGTTGCAGGCAACAAGTTTTCTGAGATCATCAACGTAATCCTTATCCGGCTTAAGAGCCATGTCTTCAACATTTATCTCATAACCCGATTTATCGAAGCTTAAGATATACTGCCACAATGAAAGGCAAGCCTTAATATCGACATTTTTCATTATCGCGTTGGTACGCATGATCGGAGGTCTTACATAACTGTTTCCAAGTGCCTGACAAAGTTCCGAGCCCTTATATCCTTCTATGGTCTTCTTAAGTTTCTCAACTCTCTGCCATATGGTAAGACCCTGCTCGTTCTTCGTCTCAAGGCTTCTTGTGGTATCGATCGACAGCTTAAGCTGCATGCTGCTTCCGTCGCCGACAGGCACATTTGTATCAAAATCAAGTGTAAATACTTCCTCATCCTTTGACACCTGCGAAAGCTTCTCATATCTTGTTATGATAAATATATATAATCTGTCGATAAGCGTATTGACAAATCTGTTTTCGTAGGTGGCAAGACTCTCTTCCTTATAAACGTTGAGCAGATTTGACGGCGTTATCCTGTCTGTTTTAGGATCATAACTTTGAATAAGATCCGTATGCTGCGCAAGATGTTTTACCGATTCCACCGTTACCTTTTTGGAGAGGGCTATCGGCACGATCTCTTCAACGTCCACTATCGTCCTGCCCGGATGTCTTATAACATTATCCACATGGACAAGACCGTTCTCAATGGCTTCTACCCATGAGACATCGATGGTCTTGGCCATCAGTTTGCGGTTCATGGAAATCGTTGATTCCGCATTGGAAATAAGGCTGTCGATCACCTCGGAAATGTTTTTTCCGTCAGGCTGATCGAAGCTATCTTTAAATTCCTCATACCACTTTTCGTAATCAGCTGCCAATTTCCAAACCTCACTATATCGTCATGTTCTTTTTCTGAAATTCCGTTTTTAATCCTCCGGACAATTTCATAAACTGTCATTCTCAAAATTGCATTTCCCTAGAAGAGCTTCCTCAGTCTTTCAAGATAGGCAATGGACTCGTTCATCTTGCCCTTTCCGAAGGATTTGTTGATATAATTTATCAACTCTTTGATCTCATCTCTTAACATCGCAAGGTTCAGGGATTCAAATTTTCTGAATATCTTTGTTGCAAGTATGTAGTCTATTCCGTCGAGTTCATCACCGCCGCAGGCTACATATACCGGAACGAAAAGTCCCATCTGTTTTATGATACGGTTACCGAACGCAACTCTGAGTTTTTCGATAACCCAAAGGTCTAACTGCTGGATCTTCTTAAGGTTCTCCTGTGAGATAGGATACATATCCCACGCCTGTTCAAATAATGAATTGAGATGTGAATAGCTGATCGTCAGCGGCGGAGTATCCGGCGCGTCGAACGCTATACCCTTTGCATCCAGATTGATAGGCTGGGCACGGTCGTAAACCTTATCGGAGATGGCATATGTAGAATCGTCGTTGTTAGCGGTTCCGATATACCATATATTCTGAGGTATCCTCAGCTTGCCGTGATCAAATTTCTCAGGATCCGTGCTCCATACGCTCGGTACGATGTCAAGTTCCCATTCGTCCGCGTTAGGCATTTCAAGAATAGAAAGCATCTCCGCGAAGTAATACTCGATCCTCGCGATGTTCATCTCGTCTAAAAGTATGAAGTTGACATCATCATTGTAATTCGATGAATATACCCTTTTTAAGAATTCAGTCTCGTTATAGTTCTTCGTAAATTCGTTGAAGTATCCGAAAAGCTCGGTACGGTCACGCCATGACGGCTGTACCGAAGAAATCGTCGTGTCATTTCCCAGAAACTTACCGAATGAGTAAGGAAGGGAAGTTTTACCTGTACCGGAAATACCCTGCAGGATTATGAGCTTGGTCGAAGCCATGCCCGCAACAAAAAGTCTTATAGTCTTCACATCATAGTACAGACGCATCCTTGAACATGCGAAATCCCTGAAACGTTCACAGAACTGTTTAAGATCGATCTCGTTATCGTACTCAGGCGGCGTGTAATTCTTGTAAAAATTGTCCACGTCGATGAGCTTTGAGAAACGTCTCTCGGTCGTAACGATCACGCCGTCTTCGATCGGCTTCTGTTCAGGAGTCTCTGCTCCTTCACCCGTACCTTCGCCTGCGCCCTCCGGCATTCCAAGGCCGCCCTGCTGCATTCCCGAAGGCACCATTCCTCTTCCGGCTTCAACCGATAAGGCTGTTCCCGGAGCCATTCCGATCTGGGCGATCTTCATCGCCATGATCTCATCCTTCTCCCTTGCCATCTTCATGACACGTCTCTGCAGAAGGCTTATCTCTTCAAGGAGATCTTCATTGCTTACGATCGAATGACGGAATCTTATATATTTCCTTATTGCAAATATGATAAGAAACGCGAGCAGCAGCCATACCAAGGCAACCATAATGATGGATACTATCGAAAGTACCCAGCTTACTGCGCTGAACTCCGTCGAATGGGCTTTGAAGATATCAACATAATTCTTTATATTGAAAATCTGTGCAAAGCCGTTGCCGATTCCCGCAAATATAAGGCGAAAACCCTTGAGCATCTCAGATATGAAATTGAAAAACCATCTCAAAAATGCGCTCATATCATCTTTCCTCGCTATTTACACTTTCCGGCTATTTATCTTCCCCACTGTTGTCTGCGGTAACCGTTCCGCTGCTGTTCTCTTTACTTTCGGCGTTCTTAGCTGCTTCAAGTCCCGCCAGATACTCTGCAACCGCCTGTTTCTTGATCTCTTCTTCATCAACCGCTGCCAGAGCCGGTTTCTTGAACTCGATAAGAGCCACTATGAACTTATAGAGCTCGAACAGGAAGAACAGCGCCATCGGGATTACTATGCATATAAAGAATCCCTTCTTTGTCCTCATAAAATCAAGCACTTTGCCGAAGCCCTTGATCCTTACTCCGGTCCATTTACCAACGATGTCGCTGCTGAAAGCATGCAGACTATCTTCTAACTGGTTGGCATCACCCTTGGTAGTAAAGGAAATGCTGGTCTCCGTCTTATTGACTTCAATAATCCTATGGGTATTGAGTCTTCTTTTTCCATCTATGATGGTATAGAAGGTGATTACATCATCTTCCTTAAGTTCATAAAGATCGTCGATCTCTCTACAAATGATGAGGTCGCCTGTATCAAATGTCGGCACCATGGAAGGCGACTCGACGCTCATCGGCATGAATCCGAAAAGCTGGCTAACTCCGTTATTTTTCTCTGAACTGAATACCGCGATCGTAATAAGAAGCGCAAATATCAGTAACGCCCATAACAATACATTAATGACTACTTTTAATACTTTTTTCACAGGTGTCTTTACCTTTCTCCTAATTTTTTATCCGGGCAGGAAAGATATATCTTTCCTGTCCTGGCAGCCGCGTGAAGCCGGCCGAAAGTCTTAGATCAATGCTATGTCGTCTCCACGATGCTGAAATCAAATCCGAACTTTATAGTTCCTCCGATTATATTATCGAGACAGTCCGGATCATTTCCTTCCAGCCAAATGACAACAGTATATTTATCTTTTGCCTTTGGTTCAAATTCTTCCTTCAGTTCCCTCATCACAAGATTGGATGAAAGGAACTCTTCATCGCAGTCGCTTTCTATTCCTTTACCATTCGACTTTGTCTTTCCGTAAACGGTCTTCTTGCCGTTTTTATAGATAGCCACCCGGACGGCTTCGTCAACGCCTTTCGTAACATTTTCAATCGACATCTCACCTTTATATGAAATTGTATCGTCTCCGGCATTGATCAGATAAAACGTATATGCAATATAGTTATTTCCGTTATGGCTTCCGTTGACTTTATCAATATTCTCAGGCAGGTCATGAGCACTGATATTCGTCATATCATAAACGATATCGGCGTTCAGAACCGATATCGCATGGTCAAATTCGGGCGTTTCCGAAAGCGTTAGTCCCTGATTGACCATATCATATTTATTGACTCTGACCGTGAAGCTTCCGAATTTATCATAAAAATACGAGATCGCGTACGCTATCGCTATTATCGCGACCAGGATTATGATCAAAAGACCGATAACTCTGGTTATTATGAAATATCTCTTGGCTTCACCGGCTGACCTTCTAAGCTGGGCGATGTCTTTTACTTTGTTTTCATTTTCACTCATAAAAAAACCTTCCGCTTAAAAATCACTGATTTATGTTCTCAACGATCATCTGTTCTTGCTTTTCAGTTATCACTGACTGTTCAAAAATCCCTCGTTTCTCTTCCTTATATATCTCTCCTGTGTATATTTTCCGGCAAGCGGTCCGCAGATGTATTCGCAGTTCGCTTCAAAAAGCGTCTCAGCCTGCGCCGCATTCTGTATCCCGTCCGCAATAGGATCCGCTCCCAGTCCCGATACGAAATCTATTATTGACTTGATGGCCGCGTTGCTCCTTTCGCTCCTTCCGATATAATATGTTATCTCTTTGCTCAGCAGTACATAATCAACCGGAAATTCCGAAAGTTTCATAAGCGGCGAATCGCTTCCGCCGAAACCTGTTAACATAAAGTGGAATCCGAGATTTCTCAGGTTAAGGATCCCCTGCGCATGTTTTGAAGTGCCTTCCGTCAGAAGCTTTGCCGGAAGCTCAAAGCAGAATCTGTTGGTGTCAAGCCCTGCCTCTTCAAATGTATGAAGAAGTCTGTTCTCAGCTCCGCGCTCCAATAAGAACTTCAGCGGCATATAGACGCTAATCCATCTGAAAATGAATTCCCTCTCACGGAAATTCTTCTCTGCCTCGATCGCCTGCTTTAACTCAAGGTCAAATAAGGTCAGGCACTGAGCGGACATCTCAGCAACATCCCTGAAATTTTCAGGCGCCAAAGTGCCGAGCCCCGGAGTGTTGAGTCTCGTCTTTGATTTAAAGAAGCTTATGCTTCCCGACTCTATCTCCCTTATGCCGCGATAAAACATCTCAACAGCCCGAAGTCCTCCCACATTAGTCTGAAGCTCTTCCGGCTTTCCAGATGATTTGTTTTCTTCTTTTTGGAGTTCATCTTTCTTTGCTTTCTCGCTCAAAGCGCAAAATCCCCCACTTTTATGGTTTTACCCTAATTTTACAAGATTCGAGCCAAATTGTCAAGTTTGTTGGAGATGCAACCCCCTGCAATGCAAGGTCAACCCCACGATCCATATTCCAAATGATATTTTTATTGGAGCTACGTATTTTATTGGAACTGCGGAGTGTAAAATTCGAAGCCGTGTTTTCCGTTTCTCTTCGCGCGGTACATCGCTTCATCAGCTTTCTCTACCAGAGTCTTTGTATCTTTGACTGCGGTTCCGTGAGCCACTCCCACGCTTACTGAGATTGGCGGCATATTTTCTCCCTGTGTATTGCCGAGATCCGCATTTATCTGATTTATCTTTCTTGATATAAGTTCATGCGCCTGCGGATCGGAATGAACCATGAAAACCACGAATTCATCTCCTCCTATCCTACACACATAATCATCCGAACGGAAATTTTTTCTGAGGACATCAGCGATCTTTATAAGAGCCCTGTCCCCGGTCTCATGGCCGAAACCGTCATTTATCTTCTTAAAATCGTCAACGTCAAACATAAGCATATATGTATTTTTAAGATCAATGCTCGACAAGAGCAGATCATATCCCGCCCTGTTATACGCTTTGGTAAGTTCATCATGCGAAGCTTTAAAATTAAGACGCTCAATGCTCTTTTTATAAACGGCATACATTTTATTATATGTTCTTGCCAGATATCTGAACTCATTTGCCCCTACTTCCGGTATCGGGCTGTTGTCCTTTATCTTGTCAACGGCTTTAAGCACAGGGTTGATACCAAGGCTTGAAGTCAGCCAGATCACTGCATATATCCCAAGTATTTCCGCGACGATCACTATCCTTGTTAAAAATACTTCATTATTAAGTTTTTTCTCCGACCCGGATTCAGTTTCATTGGTAAGGTTCTCAAGCTCATCAAGGCTTTCCTTCATATTGGAACGGATGATTTTCTTCTGCCTGTAATACTCATCGCTGAGCACGAGCTCTGTTGCCTTTCTCAGCTTTGCCTCTTCGGAAAGTGCGGCATCCTCCGCATTCAGTTTAATGCTCTCCAGGATCTTAGGATAATCGTCATACCCTTTGGCTTCTATGACAAGCTTCATCGCATAGTATTCAAGATTCATCAATTCCTTCGACTGGTTCAAAGCCTCCTGAAGCTGCTTTAATGCGCCTTCACTCGCCGGATTCTCCGACATCTTTTCGATCGCTTTCTCACGCCTGTTGGTCTCAAATGCTTCCGTAAAATATTCTTCAAGATACTGTTTTTTCCCTTCTACAGTAAATCTCTGCACCTTCTCTGTCAGATAATCAGACGCATCCATAAGCTCATGCGCCGCTTTTTCGAGCTTTATATGCTCATCTGTCGCATCCTGCAGCTCATGAAATGTCGTTGAAAGATGGAATGTCAGAAATATCATCAACCCAGAAACAAAGATCGCAAATACGATCAGCCACAAATACAAAGTTCTTAACGAAATACCTCTTTTTTCCATCTTGATCTCATTTTCCATTTTTTTCTCCTTTGCTTGTAATTTCATTTGTTTTTTTGTAAAATAATCTTGCATCGTGCTGTATTTTAAAAAACCATTTATTAGTTATTATCATTTAATTATATTAGATACCGTAAATTATATCAAGTTTTATAATTCATATCTTTGTTGTATGATCCACGACCATTTTTTCATTATTATCAAACCATGTACAAAACCACATTCTCTGTGAGCTAAATGAATGTTGCTGATCGTTTCCATCCGTCGACACCCTGCAATAAGCGCCGCATCGAAGCTTTTCCTTAGAAAAAGCCTCCTGCGGCGCGATCACAGTTATATATGAGCCTGATCTTCCGGTTCTTTCCTTCTTAAATCTCCCGTTTCTTTCTTACGTAATCCTTCCCAGCCCCATAATATTCTTTGAAAAACCTCACATCCACAAACTCTCCAATCCATTCTTCTCAGAAATAACAGGAATCATCCCACCATTCAGTAAACTCGAAGAAAAACAATATACTTCCGGGCTACTTATATATTTCCCGGAAATACATACTCAAGATTTTCACGCGCGGTCCGGACAAGTCCGAGGATCGTGCCGACAGGCGTCGGTTCCCTGTCCGTCATGCGGTATCTCGGAAAAAATCTTGTTATATGAAGCGGTATTTTCTTATCATATCTTTTCTCCAGTCCGGCAACCCAGCCGCTTAGAAGCCGCATCTCTTCTTCACTGTCATTTTCATCAGGAATGATGAGAGTAGTAAGTTCCACATGGCAGGTTCTTACCGCATTTTCAATAAAATCCTTAACCATTTCAAAATCCCCGCCTATAAGTTTACTGTAAAAACTATCGGAAAACGCTTTAAGGTCTATGTTCATCGCATCTATATAAGGCGAAATCTCATTAAAGACCTTAAGGCTTGCCATGCCGTTCGTCACCAGCACATTTTCAAGACCATTTTCCTTAGAAAGCTTCGCCGTATCCCTTACAAATTCATATCCGATGAGTGGTTCATTATAGGTAAATGCTATCCCGATATTGTCCATCTTCTTAAGATCAAGCGCGCTTTCAACAATATCCTGCGGCGAGTTATACACGGCCGTCCTTTCGAATTCAAATGCTCTCTTCGACCAAGAAATATCACTGTTCTGGCAGAACGGGCAGCGCAGATTGCAGCCGTATGAACCGATCGACAGGATCTTTTTACCCGGTCGAAACATTTTTAACGGTTTCTTTTCTATCGGGTCAAGAGCAGCCGACGTTACCTTGCCGTAATTGGCTGCAGTTATAACACCGTCAACGCATCTTCTTGCGCCGCAAAAACCAGTCTGTCCTTCGCCGAGACTGCATTTTCTGAAACATACATCACAAACCGGCATCGCATTTCCCCTCCGTTTTTCAATAATGTCTTACAACTTCAAACCTGTACAGTTCTACTTTGCTTCCCGGAGCGATACCGCCCTTTCTTCTTGCAATGTCAACCTGCTGTTCTACAGTATCGACGCCTTCAAGATCCGGAAGCAGAAGTCCTCTCTTATAACCGCTCTGCACAATAACCCCGTACCTTTTTACATCAAGTTCGTCTTGTGAGCTAATCTTTTCGGGAGCGCTCAATACGTCCACATTTATATCCAGCCATTTAAGCTCGTCCTCTTTAACAGGTTCAAAACGGTTGTCCTGAGACACCGCGCTTATCGCATTCCTGATAATTTCTTCCGCCAGATTGTCCCTTGTCGGAGCAATGGTCCCGATGCATCCGCGAAGTCCCCCGAACTTATGTATGCTCACAAAAGCTCCCGCTTTCCGTTCAAGCAATTCCTGCGGCACCCACTCAGGCACTTTCAACACTCTGCCGTTTTTCACAAACTCTTCCGCTGCCGCTCTTGCAAGCCGCACATATGCGTCCGACCTTTCTATTTTCTCTTCCAATATTTTTTCCTCTTTTTCAAATCTTTCCGACAAAAACGCTCTGTTCTTGTCTTCTCCCGTTACGGTAAATGAGCAGATGCCGTAGCCCACTCCCGTCACGTCTTCATGCGAGTATGCCTTAGCATCGACCGCGGTCTCATCCAGTGCGCCAGCCATTATCACAAATGACCTGTGTCCGCATTCCGCCGCCTTATTGCAGAAATCTTCATCAAAATCAAACAATTTTCCGAACTCAGCCTTGGAACAGACTTCCATGATCCGTTCATCATACTCAGGTCCTTCTTTGGCAAATCCGTATGGCCCGTATTCCTTGAGCTTATGTGAAAGGTCGCCGCTCGCCACATAGACGATCCTTCTGCCAAGCTCAGACGCGCTTTCCTTTATCATTTTCCCGTATTCATAGTGTTTCATCAGATCAAGCCCCGAAAGCCCCGTCCGCACCAGCTTGAAATCTTTGTATTTTTTCATAATGAACCAAAGCGGAACCATGGTTCCATGATCAAGTTCCTTCTTTCTCTCACCGAGAAATCCGGCCGGAAAATCTTCTGCTTTGGCCTTCGCCGCAAGATGTTTTGCAAATTCAGAGTCATAATCCACTTCAAACTTCACCTGCGGCGCCCTGAAATCAGCAAATGAACCGTAAGCCTTTACTCCCGGCGAGATGTGAAAATAATCCGCGTACATTATCGAATGCGGACTTGAGATCACGATAGTCTCAGGTTTTAGCCCCGCAATCTCATCTGCTATCTTTTCATACGCTTCAATAGTCTTTTTAATCTGAGCTTCGCTTCCGCGTCCGACGTCCGGAACGATCATCGGAGGGTGAGGAACGATGTATGCGGCTATTATAGACATGATCAAATCCTCCATTCATTATTTAGTCTTAGCTTCACCAGCTAAAAAATCTTATTTACCTCTTATTTTAACTCTACTACAGCCATCCTTAAAATGCAAATCAATACTTTGAATTATAGGTTCAACCTTTGGCTGCGCCGTTTATTACACAACACCTTTCATCTATATCTTTTGGGGATTGACTTATGCCGAATACTTTAAAAATGGTGCCCAGAGCACGACTTGTTTGAACTATAAATTTTATAAGAAAAATAAAGGAGAATGAAAAATGAAAAAAATGAAGACTTTGAAGAATCCAATCACTACAAGATCACCATTGGTACCACTACCGTTAATGAACTTCGCGAAAGGGGATTAACACTTGAGATAAATCAGGATACTGTTGAGCCAAGTAGCAAAGAAAGAATAAATATCCTCGGTCCATCCTGAACGCATTCG